>CAZKWG010000209.1:0-10877 GCA_964556105.1 uncultured Enterobacterales bacterium
GGTGCTGAGCGTCGATCTCTCGCCGCAGGTGTTGGAGCGCCTGGCGGAGAACCTGCGGGAGAACGGGCTGGATCCCGAGCAGCACCCGCGCTGGGACATGGACGTCTTCCGCGCGCTCGACCGCCTGCGACGCAAGGAGGAGCGCTTCGACGTCGTCATCGCGGACCCGCCCTCCTTCGCCCGCGGCCCGGACGGACCCTGGTCGGCCAGCCGCGACTTCCCGCGCCTCATCGCCGCCTGTCTGCGGGTGCTCTCGCCGGGCGGCTGGCTGGTGGCGGCGACGAACAACGGCACGGTCTCGCCCAAGGCCTTTCAGGAGCAGATCGGCGAGGGCGCGCTCCGCGCCGGTCGGCGCCTGCGCCTGCTCCACCAGGGCAGCCCTCCGGTGGACTTCCCTGCGGCGCTGGCCTTCCCCGAGTCGCGCTACCTGAAGTGTTGGGTGCTGCAGGCCTGAAGTTCGGCGCGCGAGAGGATAGGCTTGCCCATGGTCACGAGCATCTCCGAGCTCCGCCTCCCGAGCCCAGGCGGCCGCGTCATCCCCGTGGTCGAGCTGGCCAGCGGGCGCGAGGGCCCGCTCGTCGTGGTGACCGCCAATCTGCACGGGGACGAGGCGACGGGCGTGGGCGCCGTGCACGCGCTGGCTGCGCGGCTCGGGGCGGAGCTCCTGCGCGGGCGCCTCCGCCTGTTCCCCAGCTTGAACCCCGCGGGGCTCGCGCAGGGCGTGCGCGGGCTGCCCGGGGAGGAGCACGACCCGAACCGCTGCTTCCCAGGGGATCCCGTCGGCCGCCCGGCCTCGCGGCACGCCAGCGCCCTCTGGGGAGGTGTGGTGGCCGGGCGCCCGGATCTGGTCATCGACCTGCACACCGACGGCGCGGACGCGGTGCCCTACGCGCTGGTGGACCGGGTGGTGCGGGGGCCGCTCGCCTTGGAGGAGCGCTGCCTGGGGCTGGCGGAGGCCAGCGGGCTCCTGGTCGTTCGCGAGTATCCCGAGGAGGACTATCTGCGCTTCGGCCTGGACCAGAGCCTGGCCGGCGCCCTGGTGAACAGCGCCGCGATCCCCGCGGTGACCCTGGAGATCGGCCCAAGACGCTGGATCTCGCCCGACGCGGTCGCGGAGGCGGGGCGGGCGACCTGCGCCATCCTCGCCGCGCTGGGGATGCTGCAGGCGGAGCCGGCGCCGCGCACCGGCGAACGGTGGACGCGCATCCAAGGGCCCCGCCCGGCGGTCAGCGGCGTCTTCGTGCCCCTGGTGCGCTCCGGCGCGCGGGTCGAGCGGGGGGCTCCGCTGGCGGAGATCCGCTCACTCTCCGGAGGGCTGCTCGAGCGCCTCGTCGCCCTCGCCGACGGGCTTGTCCTGTCGTTCGCCGAACGGGCCTGGGCGACGCCGGGGACGTCGCTTCTCACCTTTGCCGTCCGGGAGCGCTGAGGGGCCTTTGTGGCCCTCCCCCGGGCGCTCTTCGCCCTTCGGCTCCACCGGCGCCACCCGACCTTTCGCCTCCATCTCGCGAGAGTAGCTGAGCTCGCGGGGCGCGCGGTCCGGAAGCTGAACGGCCTTCTGAATGGGCGCGATGCGCCAGGCGCCCGTCGCGCCGCGCGGCACGTCCGCCTGTCCCCAGAGGGTGAAGAAGATCTCGTTGTGGGCCCGCAACATCTCGGCGCGGTAGAAGCCGCTGAACGCCATGGGGTCTACCACCGCCCAGACGAAGCCGTCGCGGCGCAGCGCCTCGATGTCCTGGGGCTGGATGATCTGGCCCCCCGGGCCGCCCTCGCTGACGGCCGCCAGCGCGGCGAGGAGCCCGTTGTTGCGGACATAAGCCTCATAGCCCTCGGGGCGGTGCCCCTCGAGGTGCGCGCCCAGACCGGAGAGGATGGGCTGGCCGTGGAAGACCTGGAACCAGAGCAGGTAGCGGCTCGACGGGTCTCCTCCCAGGACGGGGACCGTGATGATCGGCCCTGAGAGGCGGTTGTAGACCGCCATGGTCACGGGTCGTCCGGGCTCGGCGAAGGGAGGGAAGTAGCTGTTGCGCTGCCTCGCGTCCCAGCCCAGGGCCAGCAGGCTGAGGGCGAGCGCGACGGGGCCGAGCGCCCGCGCCCTTCGGCTGAGCAGCTCCCAGAGGCGGTCCAGGTGCAGGGCGGCCAGCACGCCGAGCCCGATCCACAGCAGGATGGCGAAGCGCTCCGGCCACCAGAGGCGCGAGACCAGCGGCGTGTAGTCGTACAGGTAGAGATAGGGCAGCTTCCACGGGTGCGGCGTGCCTGTGCGGTCCCTCAGATAGGGCCCCAGCGCGAGCCCCCACCCCAGGAGCGCCATGCCCAGCCAGGGCGCGCGCCCGGGGGTGCGCAGCAGCAGCCCGCCCAGGCTCAGGACGAGCAGGATCAGGGCCACGCGGTGATCGTCGTTCGGGCCGGTCGAGCCGCTCAGCGGAAAGGCGGGCCAGAGGCTCTGGTTGATCGCCATGTTCAGCGTGAACGACTCCCGGCCATAGGTGCCGTAGTCGAAGAGGCTCTTGTCGAAGGGGCGCTGCACGCCGGGCAGCCCGTCGTAGGCGCTCAGCAGCGCCAGGAGGAAGGGGGCGCAGATACCCAGGGTGGACGTGGCGGCCAGCGCGAGCTGCCGCAGGCGGGCGCGGTCCAGGCGGCGCAGCTCGGGCAGGAAGAGGGCCGCAGCGCCCAGCGTGAGGAACAACCCATAGTACCAGTAGCCCAGGAAGGTGAGCGCCGTCCAGATCCCCGCCCCCACGGCGCCGCGCGCGCTGGACTGGCCGCGGGCCAGCCGATGGAGCGCCAGCAGGGCCATCAGCATCGGCGCGAGCAGCACCTGCGAGAGCCGGCCCTCGTAGAGCTCCATCGAGATGTAGGTGGAGAGCTGCAGCCCGACGCCCGCGACCACGGCCGCCCGCCCGCTCGCGCCCGCGCCGCAGGCCAGCCTGTGCATGGCCAGGCCCGTCGTGCTCAGGGCCAGCACCGCGAACGCGTTGTAGCCGGAGATCGGGCCGAAGAGGAGCATGAAGGGCGCCGCCAGCGCGGCGTCCAGCAGGTTGTACTGGGCGACCGAGGCGATGCCCACAGGGTAGAAATTCCAGGTCCCATGGGCGGGGTTCAGCCCCTCCGAGAGGGCCTTGGCGACCCACCAGTAGGTCCACATCGTGCCGGTCCAGTCCGGCTGGTCGCCGCCGCCGACCAGCGCCATCGGCGCGCGCCAGACGTCCCAGGTGACCCAGAAGGCGACCCCAAGGTAGACGAGCGCAGGCCAGGCGGCCCGCGCGAGGGGGCGAAGGCGCTCCACCTTACTTCGTGCCTGGGAGGACCGGCGCCTTCCCGAATTCGCTCGGGCCCGCTGGCTGAAGCGCAGGGATGGTCACCGTGTCCTCGATCGGCTCCACCCGCCAGGCCAGCCCGTAACCCGACACCACGTCCGGCGTTCCCCAGAGCTTGTAGAAGACCTGATAAAAGTTGTAGTAGTAGTTCTGTGCGTAATCAAAGGTGTAGCATGTGGGATCGATCACCGCCCAGCGGAACCCGTCCGAGATGAGCTTGTCCACGTCCTCTGGCGTCACGATCCCGACCTCCGACTCGTTCTCGCTCACGGTCGCCAGCGTCTCCAGCAGCCCGTTGGCGTTGATGTACGCCTCATATCCGACTGGCCGGTGACTGGAGATGTGCGCGCCGAGGCCGTAGA
Organism: uncultured Enterobacterales bacterium; assembly: GCA_964556105.1. Lineage (GTDB taxonomy): Bacteria > Myxococcota_A > UBA796 > UBA796 > CAZKWG01 > CAZKWG01. The sequence continues at coordinate 3,680 of CAZKWG010000209.1, forward strand.
GGATCGGCAGCTCGTGGTAGACCTGGAACCAGAGGTGGTGCCGACCCGCCGGGTCCTGTCCGAGCACGGGCGTGGTGATGATCGGCCCGTCCAAGGACTCGTAGAGCGCGCGGTTGTAGGCCTCGGGCGCGCGCCCCATGATCGGCACGAAGGCGTTGCGCAGATCGACGTCGGCGAAGACCGAGAAGCAGCCCAGCACCAGCACGAGGTTGCGCCCGCGTCGCCAGAGCTGCGAGAGCCGGTCCAGGTGCAGCGCGGCCAGCACCAGCAGCGGCACCATGAAGATGAGCGCCATACGGCCGGGCCACCACAGCCGGTTGAAGAAGGGGAAGTGGTCATAGAGCAGGAGATAGGGGAGCTTCAGCTCCGTGGGATCGCCGTCGTAGCCCTTCAGGTAGGGGCCCAGGGTCAGCACGTAGCCCGTCACCAGGACGGCCAGCCATCGACCGCGCGCCGGCCCCTTGAGGAGGAGGCCGCCGAAGCCGAGCACCAGCACGGCGATGGCCACCCGGTGATCATCCGGCTCGAAGAAGGGGTGGATGAGCGGCCAGCCCGGCCAGTGGGAGTGGCGGATCGCGGAGTTCAAGCCGAACTCTCCGCGGCCCAGCTCGCCGTAGTTCATCCACTCTTCCAGCGCGCGCTGCGTGCCGGGCAGGTACTTGAAGTGCTGGGCCAGCGAGACGATGTAGGGCGAGCAGAGCAGGATGGTGACGCCCGCCGCGAGACCCAGGCGGCGGAAGCGCGCCAGATCCCAGCGGCGCATCTCATAGGCCCAGACCGGCGTGGCCGCGAGGATGAGGAAGAGGCCGTTGTACCAGTAGATCAGGTGGGTGATCGCGACCAGGACCCCCGTGGCCACCGCGAGGCGCCAGGTCCCGAGCCCGCGCGCCAGGCGCTCCAGCCCGGCGAAGCCGAGGATCCAGAAGACCAGCAGGGTCTGCGAGAGCCGGCCGTCGCGCAGCTCGAAGCCGAAGAAGCTCGAGCTGACCAGCCCGATCCCGGCCAGCACCGCCGCCGGCCGGCTCGCACCGGCAGAGCGCGCCAGCACGTACATGGCCAGCGCCGAGGTCCAGACGGTGAACAGGGCGAAGACGTTGTAGCCCAGCGTCGGGCCGAAGAAGGACATCATCGGCGCGCCGAGCACGCCGTCCAGCAGGTTGTACTGGCCGACCGGCCGCTGCCCTACGGGGAAGAAGCTCCAATTCCCGTCGAAGGGGTTCAGGCCGTTGGAGAGGGCGTAGCCGGTCCACCAGTAGGCCCAGGCCGTGCCCGTCCAGTCCGGGTTCTCGCCGCCGCCGATCAGATACTCGCGTGGCCCCAGCACCCAGGCGGGGGCGGTGACCCAGAACGCGCCGATCAGCAGGAGGAGGGCGATGAGCCCCTCGGTCTGCCAGCGCCCGGTGCGCGCCCAGGCGACGAGGCGGTTCTTCTCGTGGGCAGGCCAGGCCAGCACCTCGAGCCGGGCCTGCGTCCTCCACTCCTGGAAGGCGAGGCGCGCTCGATCGACGCGCGGCCTCCAGTTGAAGTCGTACTGAAGCCGCTTGTGCTCAATCCATGGTTGAATTCTGGGCCGAATCCGGGCCAGCAGCGGCTCGAGCAGCGGCTCCACGAGCGCCAGGGTCACGGCGATCAGCGGCGCGAAGGTCTGGTGCAGCCAGGCGCGCCCGTCGCCGGTCGCCTCCCAGACCTGCCCGAGCCCGCGCCAGACACCGCGGCCGATCAGCTGGAGCACCTCTCCGGCAGACGACCACATCAGCCGCACGACCGGGTCGAACCAGGCGATCGTGGCGAGGATCCTGGTGAAGAGCGCGCGGAGCAGCTGGAGCAGGACGAAGCCCGCGTCCTGCCGAAGCGGGGCGATCAGGGTGTTGAGGCTCCGACCGGCGCGTCTCAGGGTGCGGCCCACGGACCGAAGATCCCGGCCCAGCAGCGCTCTCACCCTTCCCTGCCGCTGATCGTTCACCGAGTCCACCCGGACTTGAGCCTCCCATTGCTCGCAGGAGGGCTCATAGCTGAACAAGCATACCGGGTTCGGCTTCTCGGAAATACAGCTTCGACAAAAGCGCCTGGAGCAAGCGCTCTATAGCAGGCTCCTCGGATCGACGTCGACCACCACGCGCGCGCCGGCGCGACCCGGCTCGAAGAGGCGCGCCCGAACGCGCTGCAGCCAGACGCGGAGCTGACCGGTGTCGCGCCCGCGCAGGATGATCTGGAAACGCCAGCGGCCGACGAGGCGCGGCATGGCCGCCACCTCCGGACCCAGGATGTCTACGCGGTGAGCGCGCGGATCTCCCTCCTTTCTCAGCGCGCCCGCCAGATCGCGCGCCACGCCGAGGGCGGCGTCCCGATCAGCGCCCTCGATCCGCAGCAGCACGAGGCGGGAGAAGGGTGGGTAGGCGAGGATTCGGCGCTGGCGGGCCTCCTCGGCGTAGAAGGCGTCGGGGTCGATCTCGCCCTTGCCGCCGGCGAGCAGGCGAAAGACGAAGTGGTCCGCGTGCCGGGTCTGGACCAGCACGCGCCCGGGGGTGTCGCCGCGCCCGGCGCGCCCCGCGAGCTGGGTGACCAGCGCGAAGGTGCGCTCGCCGCTGCGGAAGTCCGGCAACATCAGGATGTGGTCCACGCCGACCACGGCCGCGACGTGGACGTCCGGGAAGTCGTGCCCTTTGGCGACGAGCTGGGTGCCGACCAGCAGGCGCGTCCGGCCGTTGCGGAAGTCGGAGAGGATGCGGTGGTGGGAGCCGCGCGTGGCGGTGGCGTCGGCGTCCATGCGCGCCACCGGGACCTCGGGGAAGGCGGCGGCGAGCGCCTCCTCCACCCGCTCCGTCCCGTAGCCCAGCACCTCGAAGGGGGTGGTGCAGAGCGGGCAGGTGTCGGAGAAGGGTTGGAAGAAGCCGCAGTAGTGGCAGGTGAGGCGCTTTCGGGCCTGATGGTAGACCATCGCCACGCCACAGGAGGGGCAGTTGTAGTGCGCGCCGCAGCCGGGGCACTCGATGACCGGCGCGTAGCCGCGGCGGTTGTACAGGACGATGGCCTTGCCGCCCGCCTCGAAGGCCTGGGAGAGCGCGGTCAGGAGCTCTGGCGCCAGGGCGAGATCGGGGGGCCGACCGCAGAGGTCCACCAGCTCGATCCGGGGTACGGCCCGGGGGGTGGCGCGCTTCGCCAGGCGCAGGCGCCCATAGCGTCCGGTCGCGGCGTTCTGCCAGCTCTCCAGGCTGGGCGTCGCGCTGCCCAGGACCACCGGGCAGCGGTGCATGCGGCCCAGCACCACCGCCAGATCGCGGGCGTGGTAGCGCACGCCCTCGTCCTGCTTGTAGGAGTCATCGTGCTCCTCATCGACCACGACCAGACCGAGGCGCTGAAAAGGGGCGAAGAGAGCGGAGCGTGCGCCAACGGCGATCGAGGCCTCTCCCGCGCGGATGCGGCGCCACTCCCGCAGGCGGGCGATGGGGGCCAGCCCGGAGTGCAGCACGGCCACCTGCTCGCCGAAGCGGGCGCGGAAGCGGGCGCAGAGCTGCGGCGTGAGCGCGATCTCGGGCACCAGCACCAGCACCTGCCGCCCCTGGGCCAGCACGTTGGCGGCGGCGCGCAGGTAGACCTCGGTCTTCCCAGAGCCCGTCACCCCGTGCAGGAGCCAGGTGCGCGGCTCCGGCCCGGTGATGGCGGTCAACGCGGCCTCTTGCTCGTCGTTGAGGTCGGGCGCGTCTGCGGAGGGCTCGTCGAGCATGGCGTCGAAGAAGGGGTCGCGGTCCTCTCTCATGCCGCGCTCGAGCACGCCGCTCTCGATGAGCCGCGCCACCGCCGGACGCGCGCCCGGCCCCTCGAGCTCGACGAGCTCCGCGAGATCCAGCGTGCCGCCGGCCTCGATCAGGCGCGAGAGCACGCCGCGCATGCGCGCCCCACCCTTCGAGGGCAGGGCGTCCGCGGGCAGCGCGAGCCGGACGAAGGGCACCTGGCCGCCGGGATCGCGCACCTCCTCGTCATCGGCGCGCAGCAGGCCCGTCTTCAGCAGGCTGTCCACGACGCGCTCGACGCGGTCCGAGGCGATCTCTCCGTGCAGGGCGCGGGCGATGGAGCGCCGCGTCCGACCGGGGCGAAGCACGACCTCGCGCAGCACGCTGCCATGATCCTGGCTCAGGCTGTGGGCCCCGGCGCGCCCGGCGCGGAGCGGGGAGCCTGGATCGGCCGCCTCCGCGGCGAGGGCGTCGATCCCAGCCTGGGTCGGGTGGAAGACGCGCCGCGAGACGCCCTTGTAGGCGCCCGGCAGGGCCGTGGAGATCACCTCTCCCAGACCCGCCAGGTAGTAATCGGAGATCCAGCGAAAGAAGGGGAGCTGTTCCTCGGTGAACACCGGCTCCGGGTCCAGCAGGCGGCTGACGCCCTTGACCTCGGGCAGGGTCGTGGTCAGCGGGTGGCCGACCACATAGCCGCTGAGCTGCCGCGTCCCGAAGGGCACGACGACGGCGTGGCCCACGCGCAGGTGCAGGCCCGGCGGGACGCCGTAGGTGAAGGTGCCGTCTACCGGCAGCGCCACCGCGACGTCCACCAGCGGCCCGTGCTCGCGGGTGACGGCTCCGGCGTCCTGCTCCTGTGGCTGGAGCTCGTGATCGAGGTCCATCCATCCTCCTGCACACCCTCTATCCACGGGCGCTGGAGGCGTCTCAAGGAGAGGCCAGAAATTGTCCGCCGACCAGGCGCTCTCCCCGCAGGTCCCCTCAGAACGAGCGGCTACGACGCTCGAGCTGCTCGGCCTCGGTCTTGCAGTCGATGCAGTGCGTGGCGACCGGGCGCGCGATGAGGCGCTTCTCGGAGATCTCCTCGCCGCAGGAGACGCAGACGCCGTACTCGTTGTCCTCGATGCGCTGCAGCGCCTCCTTGATCTTGCGGATCAGGACGCGCTCGCGATCGCGGATGCGGAGCTGGAAGTCCCGGTTCGACTCCATGGAGGCCATGTCCAGCGCGTCGGCCGGGTTCTCCTTGTCGTCGGTGAGATCTCCGAGCGTGGCCCCCGCCTCCTTGAGGAGGGCGTTGAGCCGCTCCTGGAGGAGCTTCCGGAAGAATTCGACCCGATCGGCTTCCATGGTTCCCTCTGCGTTGAAAAGAGGTCCGACCCGCCGCCGCTCCCCCTCCGCGAGGGGCTCACGAGGCAGCCTTGCTATCTAACGAAGCTCCGCATAGTAGACAACGGTTCTTCCATGCGCAAATGCTGCGCGTGGATTCGCGACGGGAGCGACCCGATGTGCTCGTCCAGGCCCGCGCCCCCGCTCTCGTTGCCTGTCGTCCTGGCCTGCGCAGCCCTCGCCTTCGGCGGCGCGACCGCTCGCGCGGCCGACTTCGTCACCGCGGACACCCTCGGCAGCGGCGGCGCCGTGGCCGGTGATCCGCGCGCGACAGGCTCGCTCCTCGCCGCTCCGGCCCTCCAGGCGCTGGAGCCGCGCTATGACGTCATCGGCGGCGTTCGCCTGGGGGGAACCGACGACTGGCTCATCCAGGTCGAGGCCCGCGACTCGCGCACCGGGCCGGTCGCGTTGAGCCTCGCCTGGACCCGACGCATGGCCAGCCCCCCGCCCGCGGACGCCGATCTCCCGGGTTGGCGGCTCGAGGACGAGGCGCTGGAGAACCCGCTCACCGAGAACTCCGTCGTCCTCGGCGCGGCCAGCGCGCTGCTCGACGGGCGCCTGGGCCTGGGCCTCTCCGGCGTCCGCTACGGCCGCGACACCGCCTACACCGATCCCTCCGCCATCTGGGAGGCCGGGATCGGCGTCTCGGGGCGCCCCATCGAGCCCCTCTACCTCTCGCTGGGCGCGCACCATCTGCTCGACCTCCTGCGCGACGGTGAGGCGGAGCATCCGCTGACCAGCACGGCGGGCCTCGGGCTGCGCTCCGATCTGGCCAGCCTCTTCGGCCAGGTCGAGCTCGAGCTGCACGACCCGGCGACCTCGCTGCCCCTCGGCTGGCGCGTCGGCGGCGAGCTCGCCCTCGCCGAGGGAACGCTGCCGCTGCGCCTGGGCTTTCGCCAGGACATCGGCCTCGAGACCACCTTTCTCTGCGCCGGCATCGGCGCGACCACGCCCCAGGCCTCGCTGGACTACGCGCTCGTCCGCGACATCGGGCCTGACGGCGGCGCGTCGGACGTGACCGGCGCGCGCACCTGGCACAGCCTGTCGATCAAGCTGATGCTGCCGGACCCGCAGTAGGCGGCTCCGCGGCGGCAGGCAGACCGCTCAGGCCGTCCGGGGAAGACCGGCGGCGATGGCCGCCTCTTCGGCGTTGGCGACGCCCGCGTCCCGCAGCAGCCGCCCGGCGAGCTGCATGGCGTTCTCCATGGAGTGGTCCATGTTGTTGTACCAGAACAGGCCGGTGCGACCGGCGAGGTTCAGGTTGGAGAAGCCGCCGAGCTGATTGCGGGCGAGGTCGAGGTGCTTCGGGTAGTCGATGTGGTAGATCGGGTAGGAGTCGCGGATGCGCTCGACCCGGACATCGAGGAGGTTCTTCCGGTCCCGGATGAGGCCGACGCGGATGAGGTCGTCGATGACCCAGTCGGTCAGCCGCTCGGCGTGCTGCCAGCGCTGATCGCCCTCCATCGCCGTGACCTCCACGCAGTAGCCCGAGGTGCCGGCGGGGCTGGTCGTCGGGCAGAAGAAGCGCGGCGTGCTGATGCGGTTGAAGACGATGTCCTCGGCCCCGTAGTAGCACCACTGGAAGTCGCGGGGCGCCTCCTCGCGGACCATCACGTTGTACAGGAGCAGGCCGAGATAATCGAGCTTCGGCACGGTCAGGTTGAGCTGCTTGCAGGCCAGCGTGATCGGCGCCGTCCAGATCACCTGGCTGGCCTCGATGCGCTCCTCGCCCGCCCAGACGGCGTTGATCCGACCGTTGCCGCCCTCGAGGCGGGCCGAGGTGCCCGTGAGGATGCGCCCGCCGAGGGCCTCGATCATCTGGGCGATCTGCACCCAGGTCTTGTACAGCCCGCCCTTCGGGTAGAGGAAGTCCACCTCGGCCTTGTCGAACTGCAGGAGCGTCGACTTGAGGAGCTGGAAGAGGTTCTGCATCTCCAGCTTGTCGTCGATGATCGCGCGGTTGATGCCGACCTTCGCCCAGTCGGAGTGGGTCACGCGCGGGTGGATGCCGAGGAACTTCTCCGAGTAGCCCCGGAAGAAGTGCTCGTAGAGCGTGGGGCCGTACTGCCGGAGGACGTAGT
>CAZKWG010000210.1:0-10840 GCA_964556105.1 uncultured Enterobacterales bacterium
GAAGATGCAGCAAGGTGGGCTGCCGCGTCAGCGCATCCTGAAGAGAGGCGACGCTGGCGCGCGCCAGCGCCTCGGCGACCAGCGGCGCCAGCGCGCCCGCCAGACCCACGGCCCCGCGGATCACCTGCTCCTGCGCCTCCCAGGGTACGGGATCCGCGGCGTCCGACCAGGCGAACAGGACGCGACCTCCCGGCGGACGAGCGCCCGCCGACCAGCTCTGGGTGGCGGGCCAGGCGTAACGGATCAGCACCTCGGGCCGCTCCGCCAGCCGGCTGCCCGTCGACCGCAGCGGCACCAGCTCCCAGGGCAGCGTGTACAGCTCGGCCGCCGCAGAGAGGACGTCCACGATGACCCGCCGCCCCTGGGCGATGGCCTCGCCGATCGCCGCGTCATGCCGCTCCCAGCCGGCCAGGAGCAGGATTCGCCGCAGCCGCTCGCCCAGGCGCCAGACGACCTCGTCGGAGGGCTCAGGGCGCGAGAGCTCCTCGAGGTCGCGCGCCAGCGCCTCGTCCCAGCTCACCTCGAAGCCCTCGTAGACGCCGCCCTGCTCGCGCAGGAGGTAGGCCTGCTCTCCCGCGGCGAAGGCGTGTGGATCCCAGCTCTCTCTCGCGCGCGTCATCTCGAGGGTGAGGAGGAGCGGCGGGGGTGGGGCGGAGCGGGACACGGTGAGCGCTCTCCTGGTCCCGAGGGTGGGCACAACGCGAGCTATCCACCGTGTCGTCATGCTCGTCAACGGGAGCAGATATTTCGGGATCTCTCGAGATCACGAGATCGTACCCCGAACACCTGTGTGGGGGTACCATGGCGCTTGGAGCGAGCGAGAACGCCATGCCATTCCCGGGTGTCTATCCCCCACCCATCCTCTGCAAGAGCAGCCCGGAGACGGTGGTCCTCGAGGCGCAGATGGCGTTGGACGCCTTCCAACGCTCCGAGCTCCCCTCGTTCTACGCCGCGCAGGCTCGCTCGGAGCGCGCGCTGGGGTGCCTGGACGCCCCCCTGGCGCCCGCGGATGTCGGTGTTGTCTACCTCGCCCAGGCCGTCCAGAGCTATCTGACCCGCGACGACCAGAGCGCGCGCGAGCTGCTGCGCGGCGCCGCCAGCCTGGGCCGCACCCTCCCCGAGGGCATCACCAGCCGATACTCCCCATTGAAGACCCTCGATCAGGAGGCCCGCCTCCCGATCGAGCCCACGCTGGCCCCGCTCGTCCCTCCGCTCGGGGGGCAGGTGTGGGTCGATGGTGTCCCGGCGACCGCGCGCCCCACGGACCGCCCCTACCTTGTTCAGGTGATCTGGGAGGGTGGCCGCGTCCGCTGGAGCGGGATCCTCCCGCCGGATCAGGCGCCTGAGCTCACGCTGCTCGCGCCGCCGCCCGCGCCGCCTGCCCCAGTCCAGCTCCCCTGCCCCGAGCAGGTCTGTCCAGCGCCATCGCGGGCGCCAGGCCCCGGGCTCCTGATCGCGGCGATGGGGACCACGACGCTGGCCAGCGGGCTCTGGGCCCTCAGCGCGACGCAACACGCCCAATACTACGCGCCAGACAACGACGAGGCGACGAGGACAACGATCAAGAGACGCGCGAACCTGGCGGCGGCGGGCGCGGTCGGCGTGGGCGCGGTCGCGGTCGGGCTGGACATCACGTTGATCGTGAGGAGCTTGCGCCAGCGAGACGACGAATGAACGAACTGGAGCCGTCCCTCGATCACCGGCGCAGGTATCGGCTCCTCTCCGTGCTGGGCAGCGGCGGCTACGGGACGGTCTACCTCGCGGAGCTGACGGGCTCGGCGGGCTTTCGAAAGCGTGTGGCCCTGAAGGTGGCGCGCGGTGACGGGCTCGCCAACCGCGAGCGCGCGCGGCTCCTCGACGAGGCGCGCATGCTCGCCCTGATCCGCCACCGGGCCATCGTCGCGGTGGAGAACCTGATCAACCTGGACGGGCTGCCGGCGATCGTGATGGAGTATGTCGAGGGCGCCTCGCTCGCCGCGGTGGTAGACCAGGGGCCGGTCCCCGCCCGCGCCGCCCTGGAGATCGTAGGCGAGCTGGGTCAGGCTTTGGACGTGGCGCTGCAGAGCTCAGGTCCCGACGGGCGTCCGCTCAACCTGATCCATCGGGACATCAAGCCCTCGAACGTCCTGATCACCGCGCGCGGCGAGATCAAGCTGCTCGACTTCGGCATCGCCTGGGCGGATCTCGCCGGCCGACACGCCGAGACCACCGTGGGCAACCTGCCGGGCACCTACGACTATCTGGCGCCCGAGCGTCTGGACGGTCGCGAGGTCGGCCCGCCAGCGGACGTCTACGCGCTCGGCGCGCTGCTCTACGAGCTGCTGCGCGGCGAGTCGCTCGGCCTGATCCGCGGGAGCAAAGCGCGACACGCGCGGACCCTGGAGGGGCGGATGGACCTGCTCGGCGCTACGCTGGGCCGAGAGGACCCGCTGCTCGGTCTCGTCGAGAGCATGCTCCTCTTCGACCCAGAGCAGCGCCCCAGCGCGGAGGACGTGGCGCGGGAGTGCTCTCGTCTCTTTGATCGCGCTCAGGGAGAGCGTCTCTTCACCTGGTCGGCGCGGGTCGTGCCGGAGGTGCGTCGACACGAGCGGGAGCGCCCCAGCGACGAGCGCACGGGCCTGTCCTACTCGGAGGACACCTTCCGCCCCGAGACCACCGGAGAGGACCCGGAGGAGCCGCAGGAGGCGCCAGCCCCAGATCCCTTCGAGGAGCCCTCGGGGCTGGGGCAGGTGTTGTTGGGCGTAGCCCCGCAGCAGGCGCCTCAGCGCACCGGGCCGGTCGCCGATCCGGAGAGCCAGTCTACGCTCCCGACCCCCGCGACCGCGGGCTACGAGGAGCACACCGTCGAGGCTGCGCCGCGCCCTGCCCAGCGCGGGCCCGGACCGATCTCGCCCGGACCGATCTCGGCCTGGACGCCGCGCAGACTCGCGCGCTGGGTGGGCGGTATCTCGGCGTTACTCGCCGCTATCGGAGGGGTCATGACGCAGCTGGACGCGATCTCCAGGGCCCTGCTCCAGCAGGACGCAGCTCCAAAGCAGGAGATCGCGAGCGCCACAGCCCCCGCGCTGCCGACCACGACGGGAGCGAAGGCCGACGAAGAGATCGTTACGGGGCCGCCTCCTCCGCCTGAGACCGGACCATCGGCCACAGGGCCAAAGACGACGCCCGCGACCCAGAAGAAGGAGGAGACCAGACCAGCCCCCTCGACCATCATTCTGAGTGGGGACGCGGCGCGCGTGGTGGTTCGTGACGCGAAGGGTGTGGAGAAACCGATGGCGCCGGGGAGCAACCCCGTCCCTGCCGGCAGGTACACTGTCTACGCAAACTTCATTGAGCTTGGCGACGTACCCAAGACTGTAGACAACATCGTGATCGACGCGGGCCAGACCGTTGAACTGGACTGCACATCCGCCAACCTTGATTGTCGAATCACCAGGTAGAAGGCTACTCTTCCCCGAGGTATCGTCGCCGCTGGTCCGCGGTGAGCTCGAGCCCCGTCGCCTCGGACAGGAGCCCCCGCAGCGTCTTCGTCGAGAGAGGCCAGACGCGCAGGACGCCGTCATCACCCGCCACCGCCAGGCGCTCTCCCGTGGCGTCCAGGCTGGCCAGGGTCGCGCGGGCGGGGCGCAGGTCGATCTCCAGCGGATCCCCGGCGTCCGAGACCGCCAGGAGCCAGACCTTGCCGCTCTCGTCCACCCCGAGCAGGTGCGCTCCGCGCGCGTCGAATTCGAGCTGTCGCACCGGCCCCCGCCCGGAGCGCAGCGCACGCTCCGGACCCCCGCCCGCCGGCACCAGCCACACCTGCCCGAGCTCCCCGGTGAAGGCGATCGCCCCAGCGCTGGAGGCCGCGAGCGCGCGCACCCGACCCTGCGCCTGGGCCAGGGGCCTGAGGCTCCTGGACACGGGATCTGCGAGGGCGATCCTCCCGTCTGCGAAGCCCAGCAGGACCACGCCCAGCGCGCTCGCCCAGCGCGCCGCGACGATCGCGTCAGGCGGCTCCGACTGTCGCCGCGCCCTCGGCGTCCCGATCCGCCATGGCTCAGGCGCGTCGGACGACCAGACGAGGAGCGTCCCGTCTGCCGAGAGGCTGAGCAGCCGCGTCGAGCGCGAGTCGAAAGCCAGGGCGCGGATCTCGTGGCTCTGCACGATCTGGCTCACCAGGCGCAGCTCCCTGTCCAGCAGGCGCACGCAGCCGTCCGCGTCTCCACAGGCGAGCAGCTCCCCGTCGGCGCTCCAGGCGAGGGCCCGCAGCGGACTCTCGCCGCGGGCCAGCGAGCCCAGGCTGCGCCCCTTCTCCAGGTCGATCAGCCAGATCACGTCGTCCTCACAGGCCACCGCCACCGTCCGCCCGTTGGGCGCGAGGGCCAGCGCGCGGGCCGTGTCCAGCTCCGCCGCCTGCGCCAGGACACGCGAGCCCTCCCCCACCACGACCCGCTCCAAGGTGCGCTCCCCCGCAGCGACGATGAGTCCGGCGTCGGCGGTGGGCCCGGCTTCAGCCGGCAGCCAGCCCAGATCCCAGACCCGCCGCTCCGGCAGGCGGTGCAGCCAGGGCGCCTGATTGGAGGGGTCGAGGCGCCAGATCCGCGCCCGACCCGCGGCGTCGATCGTGCGCAGGGTCCCGTCCTGGCCCAGGCTCAGCGTCGAGAGGGAGACGCTCGCGCCCGCCAGGACGCGCCGCTCCCGTCCGTCCTGTCCGAGCAGGTGCAGGCGCCCCAGGGCGTCTCCGACCACCGCGCCCCCGGAGGGCCGCCAGATCGCCGCGCGGACCGCGCAGCCGACGGACTGCTCCGTCAGCGTCACGCCGCCCGCCCGATCCCAGATCCGGACCAGCCCGTCCTCCCCCGCCAGCAGCAGACGCGCGCCGCGCGGGCTGAGGCGGGCGCAGGAGACCGCGCCGCGGGGACCTCGAAGCACGGTGAAGTCGCGGTCGGCGAGGCTCCAGAGCCGCGCGCTGCCGTCCTCCGAGGCGCTGAGCAGCAGCGCACCGTCGGTTGACCAGTCCAGATCGGTGATCGCCCCCGAGTGCCCACTGTAGACCTGCGCGTCCCGCTCGTCGAGCGTGTAGACACGCACGCGCCCGTCCTGTCCCCCGACGGCCACCCGCGCGCCGTCCGCCGAGACGCGTAGACAGGTCAGCGTCGTTCGGAGGCGAAACAGGGTGCGGGGCGCGGCGTTCAGGCTCAGGTGGACGATCTCGCCGATCTCGGTTCCCACGAACAGGCTCGCCCCGTCCGGAGCCCAGTCTGCGCAGACAGGCGGCGCGAGGAGCTCCAGGGAGACGATCGGCTCGGCGCTGTCGGTGGGGCTCCCGAGACGCGCCGTGGATCCACGCGCCCAGAGCGCGAGAGGTCGCGCCTGCGGGCCGAGGGTGAGCAGCCGCAGATCCACCATGGGTGGAATCTCAGCGATGCACACGGGCTCCCGCAGGAGGCCGAGCGCCTCCCCTGCCCAGTCCAGGGGCTGCTCGGGCGAGCTGACCGCCCGCAACAGCAGGATCGCCAGGGTCGGATCTTCCGTCCTTCGGGCGCGGGCCGTGGCCAGCAGCGCCGCGTCCCGCGCCCGCGCCGCGCCGCGCAGGGCCGCCTGCGCCAGCGTCTCCCGCTCTTCGAGCTGCCGCCGCTCCCGCTCCAGCGCGCCCGCCTCGGCCGCGGCGCTGGCCTCGAGCAAGGCCAGCACCGGCGCCGGCAGCGGCTCGTGCGCGCGCTGCGCCAGCTCCTGAGCGTAACCCAGGCGGGAGCCACGAAGCAGATAGGGCCCGCCCTGATCCGCGTCCGCTCGCCGCTCCGCCCAGTCGGCAGCCCAGCGCTCCAGCTCCCGCGCCCGCCGGTGCTGCTCCTCGGACGCCTCGACGCGCTGCCTCAGCTCGGGCCAGCGCAGCAACAGCGCGTCATGCGCCAGCTCGACCCCGAGCCCCTCCCGCCAGGGGTGGATGAGCACGAGGCGGGCGTCCGCGAGCGTGTCGAGCAGGGCCCGCCCGCGACGGCGCTCCTGAGGGTCAGCGGGCAGCAAGGTGTCCAGCAGCGCGCGGCGACGCCCGGCCGGCCGCCCCTCGTCGGCGGGCTCGACCAGCGGGACGAGCAGCCTCAGCGCGCGCTCCCGGTCCTCCTCCTCGAGCCCGGCCAGCAGCGACTGCGCCGTCCCCGCCAGCGCCCCCGAGAGCCCCCCCAGCGCCCGCAGCGCACGATGGGTGAGCAGCCTGCCCTCGCGCCGCAACCAGAGGCGATCCAGCAGGTGTTGTAGGAGCGGCAGCGCGCCGGGCTCGGCGCCGGTCTCGTCGAGGAGCACCTCCACCAGCCCCGGCTCGAGCTGCAGACCGACCCGCGCGGCGGGTCCGGTGATGGCCTCGGCGAGGCGCTCGGGCGACAGCGCCCCCAGGAAGACGCGGTGCGCGTCGTCGTAGATCAGCGCGTCCAGGCGTCCGCCGTCGGCCAGCCGGATCTCCTCGCAGCGCCCCAGGTAGTCGAGCCGGATCGCCGCCAGCACGACGACGTCGCGCTCTCCTGTAGCGGCCTGTAACAACCTGAAACAGTGATCGCGCTCGCGCGGGTCCTCCAGACGGAACAGCTCCTGGAAGGGGTCCACCACCACCAGCAGCGGCCCAGACCCCTGGGCGCGCGCCTGCTCGAGCTCCGCGTCGAGCGTCGGGCCCGGTCGCAGGACCACGCAGCGCCAGCCAGCCTCGCGCAGGGCGGGGATCAGCCCGGCGGTGATCAGCGAGGACTTGCCGACGCCGCTGGCGCCGCAGAGGAGCTGAAGGCGAGGCCGCTCGCCACGTCCCGCGCCGACGACGCGCTCCACGAGGTGCGTCAGCTCCTGCTCCCGCCCGAAGAAGAGCCCCCGATGTTCGTCCTCGAAGCGCAGGAGTCCACGGTAGGGGCGCAGGACGTAGGGCCGAACGTCCTCGCCAGGATCCGTGTGCGCGAAGAGCTGCATCGCCGCCCAGGCCATCCCGGCCTCGGCCTGGAGCGCGCCGCGCAGACGGGCGACCGCCTCCTCGAGGGGACGGGCCTCCTGGAGGAGGGCGTGATGTAGGACGCGCGTCATCTGCTCGGCGGCGCCGAGCGAGATCGGGACGCGCGGCGCGACCACCGCCTCCGCCCCAGCGCGGTGGAGGGCGAGCGCCGGGCCGCCGAGGATCCCCCCCGGCGCGCCCGTGGATCCCGCCTCGCAGGCGCAGAGGACGATCAGCCGAAGGCTGTCCAGGAAGGGGCTCAACGCGCCGCGCAGCGCTCCGCCGTCCACCCCGAGCGAGCCCGATCCCGTGAGGAGGAGCGCGCCGCCCTCCGCGCCCCCGCGGCCATGGCAGAGCACCTGCAAAGCGGTGTAGGGGCGGCCCGAACGCCGGGCCTCGGCGAGGCGCGCGACGATGGCGCTCAGGCTGGCGTCCCCCAGGACATCCCGCTCCACGTCGAAGGCCCCGAACCTCGTCGCCACCTCGGCGAGCGCGTCGCGATGGGCCCGCCACCCACAGGGGCCGGCGGCCTCTGACCATGCCAGCAGCAGGCGACCCGGCTCCGGGCTGGCGACGCGCGCGGGAGGACGGGCGCTCAGCCCGGGCCAGCGGCGGACGATGTGCGCCCCTGGCGCCTGCCCGAGACAGAGGCCCGAGCCGCCCAGGGTCAGCAGCTCCCAGGGCAGGGCGTAGAGCTCTGCCGCCGAAAAGACAAGCTGTATCGTTCGTGTTTCACCGTTGATGAGCGCAGGCGCCTCCTGCTGCAAGGCCGTTCCGCTGATGAAGGCGCGCAGGCGCTCGCCCAGCTCGGCGGCGGCGCGCGCCCCCGGCGTGGCGCGCGACGATGAGGCTAGATTATCTAGTAGTGTCGCGTCCCAGTCCAGCGTCACCTCGTGGAAGGCGCCACCCTGGCTTCGGCAGAGGTAGTGTTGCCGCCCGCCCTGAAAGGCATGCGGGTCGTCCCCCTCTCTCGCGCGCACCAGCTCGAGTTGTATCATGGCGTTACAGGTCGAATATGTAGACACCACCGGGTGATGCGTAGGTGCAGCTGTCGTATCCGAGCACGTGGCCCGAGGCTCCGACAGCCAGGGTCTGCTCCCCCCCGGCGGAGCGTTGCAGCGTCGAGAGCGTGGCGCCGAAGGTGAAGATGTCCGTAGCATCGCCCGTGCCGATGCTCAGGTCGGCGCCCTCCGCGCTGAGGCCGCCCGTGCCCAGGTCCAGCGGCCCGTAGAAGACGAAGACCTGGCCCGCGTCCGCATAGGCGTCGGGTGCGCTGACGATGACGTCATCGACGCCGTCCTCGTCCAGGTCTTTCAGCAGCACGGCCTCCCCCAGCCCGCCGTCGGGGTCGATCCCGATCACGGAGACCGTGAGCTCATCGTAGCGTGCGGTGCCCCAGCCCAGCTCCTCGTCGCCGAAGAGCAGCGCGGCGCTGCCTTCGGCCTTGAAGAAGGTCGAGGCGCCGACCAGCAGATCGTCCTGGCCATCGTCGTTCGCGTCGCCCGCGTCCACGGCGACGCCCAGGTAAGAGGTGGCGTCCTCGACCACGCCGATCAGCTCGAGCTCACAGTCGTAGAGGCTGCTGCCGGGCGAGGGCGCCTCGATGACGCACAGCCGGCCCTCGTCACCGTAGGTGTCACCGTAGGTCGGCTCGCCCACCGCCAGATCGGTCACGCCGTCCGCGCCCAGGTCCAAGGTGGCCATGGCGGTGCCCGCCTTGCCGCCGAAGGTGGGGGCCAGATCGCCGACCAGCGAGATCTCCTCGACGAGCGCCTCGTCGCTCCAGCTCAGCAGGCTGACCAGAGCCTGGTCGTCGGACACGCCGCTGCTGGGGTAGCTGGGGCGCGAGACCCACATCCCCGACGCGCCCGCCCCGATGATGCGCATGCCCATGGCCGCGTCGATGACGTCGAAGCTGTAGCTCAGGTCGGCATCGCTGAGACTCATGTCGCCGTCCAGGGCCGTCCCGTCGGAGAACCAGTAGACGGCGCCCGCCCCGTCGCCAGCCAGCGGGGCTCCCACCACCAGGTCCTGCGCGCCGTCGCCGTCCAGATCGCCCGGCGCGCCCAGAGAGGCCCCCGCGCCGAGGTCCTCCCCCGCGCTCTCGATGGTGGCCCGCGCGTCGCGCGCGGGATCCAGGTCTTCGACCGCCTCGCCGGTGGCCTCCCAGTCGAAGATCCAGGCCCGCCCCAGCTCGGGGTCCGCGTCCACATCCGTGGAGTAGCTCAGGCTGCCGACCGCCAGCAGGCCGCCGCCCAGGCTCGCCAGCGCCAGACCCACGCAGGCCGGGTCGTCGGCGTCAGGGGCGACCACGGACTCGGCGTCCTCGGGAGACAGCTCGCCCAAGGTGGGCTCTTCAGGGCCAACCGGGTCCGTGTCGGTGTCGGTGTCGGTGTCGGTGTCGGTGTCGGTGTCCGTGTCCGTGTCCGTGTCGGTGTCCGTGTCGGTGTCCGTGTCCGTGTCCGTGTCCGTGTCGGAGTCGGGGAGCGGCACCGTGTCTACACCCGGGCGGCCAGTGTCCTGGTCGCCACAGCCGTACCACTCGCAGGCGGTCTTCTCGTCGCGCTCCGTGACAAAACAGCCGCTGAGCCCAAGAAGCAGGAGGAGGTTCAGGTCCGTCATGGTGTCTGCTCGGGTGTGGGAGCGGGCTGGGGAGCGGCTCGATCTCAAGGATCTTAAATATCTATCGTTGGAGCGCGAACATCTCAGGTCCAGACATAGGTCGCGCGCACGCCCACCAGGGACCCATCCACCGCCAGGCCGAGGATCCATGCCTTGAAGGTGCCCGGGCTCTTGCCCTCGATGGGCTCCTTGCCGCGTGGCGCCCAGTCCACGAAGGCCGCCCCGGTGAGCTGATCGAGCTGGCCGTGGAGCGTCGCGACGAAGGCGCCCCCAGGGTTCGCGTCCGTCGTCTCGCGCCCCTCGTCGTTGAGCCGGGCGATCCCGATGAGCTGCTCGTCGTCGGTGATGCTCCAGACGCCCTCGTCCTTGTGCCAGGGCTCGGCCCGCTCGCCGAGCGCAGCCCGAACGGTGGGCTCGTCCAGCGTCGTGAAGGGTCCACGGACGTGAATGGCCTCGACGAACGGTGTATCGCGCTCCTGGCCCGGGAACGACAGGCCTGCCCGCCGCTGCTCCAGGAGGGCGTGGACCTCAGCGCCTGGCAGGCGCTTCGAGGGTGTGTAGGTGAGCTTGTATTCGAGCTCCTCCCCGTCGTACTCGATCCGATGGCTCAGGGTCACGCTCGACGGCGCCATGGGCGCGCGCGCATCCGCGGAGCGTGGCTCGCGAAGATCGATGATCGCGGCGACCGGCGCGTTCATCCGCACCGAGGCGATCCCGTTCCGGCAGCCAGCCAGCGAGACATACGCCTCGCTGGACGCGATGACCTCGCCATTGGTGGCACGGAGGCGAAAGCGGAGCTTCTGGTCTGCGTCCTCGAAGATCTCGAATCGGGCGGACATGATGACATCCTGGAGCGTTGGTTGAGATGGAGGAGACGGGGCGCCTCAAGTTGGATACCCGAGCGGGATCGCCCCCCGTGAGGGCAGAGATATCTCGTTATACTCCGTGATATCGTTTCAGCACGATCTCATCGGTTACTGGCATATCATCGCGCCATGCACACGGCCCCATTCACACTGAACACCCGCACCATACGCGGCGCCATTCGCGTCACGATCAGCACGTCCAGAGACGCGCTCATCGCCGGGGATCACTTCTCGGTCTTCGTGAAGGTCCAGAACCCCTTCGAGGTGCCGCTGCGCATCCTGGACGTCAGCGCCTTCGTGCCGGTGGAGTTCTTCGACGTCGAGCGGCGGCGTCAGGACAACCTGGCCCTGCGCGCCCAGGTCACCGGCCGCCTGGGCCGCGCCTGGCGCTTTCTGCGCG
>CAZKWG010000211.1:0-10823 GCA_964556105.1 uncultured Enterobacterales bacterium
GTGTCCGGCACGACGTCGGCACGCTCAGCGCCGCCTCGGGCGCGCGCCTGGGCGGGGCGCTGGACGGCCTGGACACGCCCACCCTGCTCGGCGCCTGGGCGACCGCCCCCTATCTGCACGACGGCTCGGCCGCGGATCTACAGGCGGCGATCCGCGCGCATACTCACGTCGCCGACCTGGACGAGGAGACGCTGGCGACGATCGCGGCCTTCGTCCGATCGCGATAATAGAAGTGCCCCCGATACGATGGACGGAGACGCCATGACCGCTCGCTCGCTCGCCCTCCTGCTGCCCCTCCTGCCAACCCTGGCCTGCAACGGCGACAAAGCCGAGACAGGCGAGACCGAGGACGCGCTGGAGTGCGAGGTGGCGATCATCGGCGGCGGCGTGGGCGGGCTGCACACGGCCTTTCGGCTGGCGCCCGAGCTGGGCGAAGGGGTCTGCCTCTTCGAGAAGGAGCGGGCCCTGGGCGGGCGCATCCTGGACGTGGCCCTGGACGAGACCGACCCGGAGTCGCCGCGCGTGGGCGTCGGCGCGCGCCGCGTGATGGAGGGCCAGACCGTGCTGCTCGACCTGGCGGACGAGCTCGGGCTCACCCTGGAGACGCCGAACCTCACGGCAGACCTCGTCAACGCGCGCGGCGGCTACGCCTTCTCCAAGGAGGATCTGGTCGGCCTCTATGACCTGACGCCCGACCCCAGCGGCGACACGGAGACCGCCCTCTACGACGCGATCCGCTTCAGCGACGAGCGCGCGAACGCCTCCTCTTACGCCGACTTCGAGACCTACGTGAAGGCGGTGGTGGGCGACGAGGGCTACAACTTCCTCCGCGACATGTCCCGCTTCCGGGCCGACTTCGAGGTCCCGCTCGACGTGGCGGGCTACCTGGACTACCTGGACGAGGAGTGGGACGTCTGCTGCACGCCGTCCTACCCGAAGGGCGGCATGTCCACCTTCGTCCTCGGCATGCAGGCCGCGGCCGAAGAGGACGGCGCGCAGATCTTCGTCTCCGAGGCCGTCACCCGCATCGAGCGCGGCGACGACGCGCCCTACCTGATCGAGACGGAGAAGCAGCACGTCCACGCCAACAAGGTGGTCATCGCCGTCCCCCCGATCGCGCTGGACTACATCGAGGGCGACATCGTCGAGGAGATCCGCGCGCAGCAGGCCTACAAGGACATCGTCGGCGTCAAGGTCGTCTCGATCACCCAGTGGTGGGAGACCCCGTGGTACGCCGAGATCGTCAACCCCGACCTGGACGCGGACAACAACGTCTGGCGGGCCTGGACGACCGAGCACTGCGTGAACTTCATCGAGATCCCGCAGGAGCCCTACGCCGCGGCGGCCAACGTCACGCGCAGCGTCTACAACGACAACGCGGAGTGCTCCACCTACTGGGAGGGCCTCGTCGCCGAGGGGGACGCCGCGGTGGAGGCCGCCGTCAAGGATGGCCTGGAGCACCTGTTCAACGGCAACGGCGTGAGCAGCCCGGAGACGGTGACGGTGCCCGATCCGCTGAAGACCGCCGTGCAGGTCTGGCCCGCCGGCTGGTACTGGCTCGGCGCGGGGGCGTCGGTGACCAACGCCGAGCTCTTCGCCTGGGCCGTCGAGCCCCTGCCGGGCGAGGAGGTGGGGCTGGTCGGCGAGGCCTACAACGTGCAGCGCTCCGGCTGGAGCGACGGCGCCTACAAGTCGTCGATCAACCTGCTGAACACGAAGTACGGGATGTCGCTGTCCGGGCTCTGAGCCCGGTCGAGCGCCCCCCGAAGCCCATCGGCGCTACAGCGCCGTGCGCCGCGTGAAGTGGTAGGGGCCGTCCTCGGCCCCCCAGACCTGCGTCCCGTCGCTGTACCAGCCGCGATCCCAGCTCTCGAGGTAGGCCTCGTTCAGGGTCACCTCGCTGGTCGTGTAGTCCTCGTCGTAGAGGGCTGAGGCGCAGGTGCCCACGGCCGTCCCGCCCACGAAGCCAGACCCGTCCCAGTCCAGCGAGACGTCGCACCCTTCGATGTAGCTGGGCTCTCCCCAGTCTGTGACCTCGGCGCCGCGGCAGTAGCCAATGTAGGCGGTGTCGCGCCCCCACTCGTAGACCTTGGACACGGCCGTGACCGCGCTGTCCTCCCCCGCCTCGAGGACGTAGAGACGCTGACGATAGGGCGCGTCCAGATCGTCCATGAGCGCCTGCTCGATGTAGAGCACGACCTCGCCCAGCCCCGTGTCGGGCGCGGCGCAGGCCTGGAACTGTACTGCGTAATAGGCCCGATTCTCCGCCGCCTGATCGGCCGAGTCGAAGGTGCCGGTCAGATAGCGCGCCAGCGCGTCGCGCGCGGAGAACGGAGGCGCCGTGTCCGCGCTCGTGTCCGCCGGCGCGCCGCCGGAGTCAGCGGCGCTGGTCCCTTTGTCTGCGCAGGCCACCAGAAGAATGAAGAGCATGTTCACTCCTGGCCAGAAACTAACCCGGGCCGCGATCCGCTGCGGCGTCGCCCCCTGCGCTGGCAGGAACAAAAAACGGGCGCGGAGCGGCTTCCAATAGACGCTGGGTCGTTCCGATCTATACTTGTTTTTCCTTCTCCTCGGAGGCCCCCCATGCTCCTGGCGCTCCTCGCCGCCTGCGGCTTCTCAGACCGTGGCGACGCCCTGGTCAACACCGCCGCGGCGCGCTCGGCGGTCTTCGCCGCGCCGCTCGGGCTGCCCGTCTGGTACGTGGACTGCGAGGGCGGGGGCGACTTCCAGACAATTGGCGACGCCATCGCCGTCGCGCAGGACGGCGACTGGATCGCCGTCGCGCCGTGCACCTACGAGGAGAGCCTGGACTTCGCCGGGAAATCCCTCTGGATCGCGTCCACGGGCAGCTCGGCGGACACGGTCCTGGACGCAGGCAACCAGCGCGCCGTCACCGCGACCCATGGCACCGGCGACGGCAGCGCCCTGGTCGGCTTCACCATCACGGGCGCGCGCGACAACAGCGTGGCCGTGGTCTACGTGGAGATGGCGGCGCTCCGGCTCCAGGACGTGGTCATCGAGGACTCCTACGGCGCCTACGCCATCCTCTACAGCTACGCCGCCGATCTCGAGCTGCAGGACGTGGTGCTCGACGACACCACGCGCCCTGGGTACTACGGCTATGTCTTCAACAGCCGCGGGGCGGTGATCGCCGACAATCTCTCGGTGAGCTGCCGCTCGGGGTCCTACGCCACCTACCTGGGCCACGGCTCCTACTTCATCGACCACAGCGAGCTCGACTGTGACGGTGGCACCGCGATGTACAACGAGCACTCCGTCGGGCGCGTCCACCGCTCCACCCTGCGCGGGGACATCTCGGTGACGAGCGAGGACGATCACTACGACGATCCGGTGCTCTTCGAGAACGTACATTTCACGGGCAACATCTCGGTCACCTACGGGTCGATCACGCTCCAGAATTCCTTCCTCGACGGCGGGAAGATCACGGCGACCAACGTGTACGATCTGGAGATCACCTCCAGCATCGTCGCGGGCTCGCGCTGCCCGTTGGCCTACAGCTTCACGCCCGCCGAGGTGGACTCGGGCGACGATCCTCCGCCGGATCCGGAGGTCGAGATCACATACACAGACTTCTGGGACGTGACCCATGAGAACTGTGACAACGTCACGACCTATACGGGCGAGAACGGGAACATCTCCGTGGACCCGGAGTTCGAGGACGAGGACGGAGGAGATTACCGTCTGCGCGACGGCTCGCCGCTCATCGACGCTGGGGTGCCCGACGAGGCGCTGAACGACCCGGACGGATCGACCAACGACATCGGCCTCTACGGCGGCCCGCGCAGCATGGGAGGTGGCTGGTGAGACGCGCACTTCTGATCCCCCTCTTCAGCGTGGGCTGCACCTCGGGCACCATCGAGCTCAAGGGCGAGACCGGCCTGGAGACCGGCCTGGAGACCGGCGACCCCACGACCGGCGAGGGCGAGGGCGAGGGCGAGGGCGAGGGCGAGGGCGAGGGTGAAGGCGAGGGTGAAGGTGAAGGTGAAGGCGAAGGCACCGGCGCGACGATCACACCGGATATCGTCGTCGATTGCGAGGGCTCCGCCGACTACGAGGAGATCCAGGACGCGATCGACGACGCCGTCAGCGGCGACATCATCGGCGTCGAGCCCTGCCGGTACCGCGAGCGCCTGGACTTCCTCGGCAAGACCCTGGTGGTCTACGGCATCGAGGGCTCCGATCGCACCATCGTGGACGGAGAGTACGGGGGCACGGTGCTCAACGTCGAGACGGGCGAGGGCGCGGGCACCCGCTTCGCCGGCTTCACGCTCACCGGCGGCTACGACGAGTACGGCGGCGCCGCCATCGAGGTCAACCTCTCCAACCTGGAGCTGGAGGACATCCAGATCACCGGCAACTCGGACGGCGCGGCGATGATCCAGAGCTTCGCGGGCTGGCTGGATCTCACGGACGTGGAGATCACGGAGAACGACGTCAACTCGGACGGCTACACCATCTACGCCAAGGGTGGGACGCTGACCATCGAGGGTCTGACCGCCGACTGCGACAACGGGCTCGCGACGATCTACTCGCACCTGCCGCTGAACATGGACCGAACCACGATCACCTGCGAGACCGGTCACGGCATCGAGAATTATCACGGCGAGATCTGGATTCAGCGCTCGACCATCTCGGGCGGCATCCACGGGATCTACACCTACGACACCGAGAGCACGCCGGAAGATCCCGACGACCCCGGCGAGAACATGTTCATCTACAACTCCACCGTCAGTGGAGGAGAGGTGGGCGTCGAGGCGATGTACGGCGAGGTGCAGGTGGTCAACAGCGTGCTGTGGGGCGCCGACGCGGCCCTGCGCATGACCGCCTGCAACACCGCGAGCTACGCCAAAAACTCCGTGTTCCTCAACAGCGCCTGCGGGATCAGCGGCGACCAGACCTTCAGCCAGGAGTACAACGCCTTCTGGAACAACGACGCGGACGGGTGCGGCGTCACGATCCGACCCGAGGTGGATGAGGATCCCGAGTTCGAGGACTTCCCCGACGACCTGTCGCTGCGCCCGGGCAGCCCGCTCATCGACGCCGGGGACCCGGACACGGACTTCGAGGACCTCGACGGGAGCACCAACGACATCGGCCGCCACGGCGGCCCCTGGGGCGACTGAGGCCTGGGCGGCCTACTCGCAGAGGATGACCATCGGGTTGGCCGTCGCGGTGCGCAGGACATCGTCCGCGTCGTACCAGCGCGACTCCGTGGGCGGGAGGTGCTGCCGACCGCTGCACTCCGGGACCGTCAGCTTGTAGGAGATCTCGATCTCGTCATAGATGGTGTGCTCTGAGAGCCCGGTCTCCTCGCGGGCCTCCAGCGAGACCGAGAACACGTAGACGGTCGCGCCGTCGTCGCCCGCCTCGGTCAGGCTCGGGACCGTCGAGAAGTCGGTGGCGGAGAAGCCGGCCGGGACGGTCTCGCGCACCTCGGCGACGCCGTCCATGCTGCCCATGTTGATGACCCGGAAGCCCACGGTCTCGGTGCCGCCCGACTCGGGCAGCTCGACCAGGTTGGTTCGTCGCCCCGTGATCATCACCGGGTTGGCCGACTGCCAGGCCCAGCTCGCGTCCTGGTCGCCGTCCCGCATGAGCGAGAGCATCGGCTCAGGGACGCGCGCCCCCAGGAACTCGTAGGACCCCATGCGCCGCGTCTGCTGGGTCTTCTCCATACAGTACCAGGACGGTCCGCTGCTGCCGGCGCCGTCGAAGAAGAGGCTGTCTTCGTCGGCGATCTCCAGCGATCCCAGCGGGTAGAGGTCGCTCTCGTCCCCGTTCATGTCCCCCGCGCCGAGGTCCTGGCTGCCCTCGGACATCCACACGTACCAGCGGTCGATGCAGATCGCCTCGTCGGGAGAGTGGTTCTCGATCTCCAGGCTGCTGCTCGAGCGCATGATCGCGCTGAGATCGCCCCGATCCCACGCCTCGCCCAGCCCGACGCACTCCGGGTCCTGGGTGCCCACGAGCGGGACCGAGTCGTAGCCCGCGGGCGTGTTCGTCTTCAGCCAGACCCAGCCTTCGACGGTCTCTCCCGGCACCTCGGGCGTATAGGTGACGGTCAGCGTCGTGCTGGCCCCTGGCGGCAGCGTCGTGGGGATGCCCCCCTCGGCCGTGAACTGGCCTCCCTGGACGGTCATGTCGTACAGCTCGAGGTCGATGGTGCCCACGCTGGTGACGACCACCTCCTCCGTGACGGGCTCCCCGAGGTTGGAGTAGAGCGCGACCTCCGGCGGGGAGAACTCGAGGCCCGCGTAGGCGCGGGCGCCGCGCAGCTCGACCGTCTGGAAGGGCTCGACGGCGTCGCTCTCGACCACCAGCTGGCCGCTGTCGGCCAGAAGATCGGGGACATAGGTGACGATGAGCTCGGTGGACGCGCCTGGCTCGAGGGTGAGCCCGTCCTGGAAGCCCGTCACCGTGAACGCGCCCGAGCCCTCCACGTCGATGGCGCTGATCGCGACGGGCAGGGCGCCGACGGAGCTCAGCGTGACGATCTGGTCAACCTCCTCCCCATCGAGCAGGACGCCGAAGTCGAGGAGGCCGGGATCCACCACCAGCTCCCCGAGCCCATCGGCAGCCTTCTCCTCCTGGCTGAAGAGGTTGAACTCGCTGCAGCCGACCAGCAACGGCAGGAACATCAACTTCGGCATCGTAGGCTCCTGCGCGAACCATGGACGAGCGCTCGCGCTCCTTCATCATGGCCCAGCGCAGGGCGAATGGCGAGCTCGGACGGACAACGTCGTGTCAAACCGTCCCCGGCGAGCGCGCGCTCGCGAATCCGCAACCAGGGATCGCGGCAGGCGATCCCCTTCGCTATGATGACGCGACCCGGAGCGCGTAGACATGCCCTGGTCGCTGTCGATGGCTCGCCTGACCTGCCTGTTGAGCCTGGTCCTGCCGATCGGCTGCGCGTGCCGCGACGAGACCTGTGAGAAGGTCGATCCGCCTCCAACCGAGAATTTCCTGATCATCCTCGCGGACGACGTCGGGATCGACAAGACGAGCGCCTATGGCGAGCACCCCACCGCGCCCCCCACGCCGCATCTCGACGCGCTGGCGGCGGACGGCCTGCTCTTCCGCAACGCCTACGTCAGCCCGACCTGCAGCCCGACGCGCGCCTCGCTGCTGACCGGGCGCCACCCCTCGCGCACAGGCGTCGGCCGCTGGATCTACCCGGGCGCGGAGACCGCCGATCTCGAGCTGTCCGAGCGGACCCTCCCCGAGGTGCTGCGCCAGAGCGAGCGCTGCTACACCAGCGCCGTCGCGGGAAAGTGGCACCTCGTGGCCTTCGACCGGGAGGCCCCCGGGATGCACCCGCTCGAGCAGGGCTTCGACCACCACGCCGGCTCGCTGGCCAACCTGGGCAACGCCTTCGAGGACGGCGACGACGAGCGCGGCCACTACAACTGGGAGAAGAACACGGACGGCGATCTGCGATGGACGCAGACCTACGCGGCGATCGACACCACCGACGAGGCGCTCAGCTTCATCGCCACCACCGAGGCGCCCTGGTTCCTGCTCGTCTCCTACAACCTCGCCCACGTCCCCATCGAGGCCCCGCCCGAGGACCTGAACCTGGCGGGCCTGGAGGCGATCTCAGGCGATCTCGACACCTACCATGCGATGATCATGGCCTTGGACGCGGAGATCGGGCGCCTGCTGGAGGGGCTCTCTCAGGAGGAGCGCGCGCGCACCACCATCGTCTATCTCAGCGACAACGGCACCGATCCAAGCTGGATCCAGCCGCCCTGGAACACCGGCCGCGGGAAGGGCTCGGTCTACGACAGCGGGGTGCGCGTGCCCTTCATCGTCTCGAGCGGCCACGTCGCCACGCCGGGCGCGGAGACCGAGGCCCTGGTGCATGCGGTGGACGTGCTGCCGACCTTCGCCGAGCTGGCGGGGGTGGACCTGGACACGCTGAGCGGCGAGGGGGGCGCGCCGCTGACGCTGGACGGCGTGAGCTTTCTCCCCGTGCTGGAGGACCCGGACGCGCCCGGCCCGCGGGAGCTGCTCTACACCGAGGGCTTCTACCCGAACGGCGACGTGGCGCGCGACTGGCACAGCCGGATGATCCGCGACGCGACGTGGAAGCTGACGCGCGAGGAGGCGGCGGGCGCGCTCCCCGAAGAGCGCTTCTATCGCTACCGCGAGGGCAACCTGGACGAGGGTTATGACCTGCTCGACAAGACGCTGGCGGAGGACGACGCTGCGGCCTACGCGCGCCTGAGCGAGGCCCTCGACCTGCAGATCAGCGAGCTCGACGATGGGGGCTGAGGCGACCGCCGGCGGGCTCTACCACGTGCTGGCCAAGCCGACGGGGGCGCGCTGCAACCTGGACTGCGGCTACTGCTTCTACCTGGACAAGGAGCGGCTCTACCCGGGCTCGCGCCTGCGCATGTCCGACGCGGTCCTGGACGCCTGGCTGAGACAGATGGTGGACCGCTACCGCGACCAGCCCGTCGTGCCCATCGCCTGGCAGGGCGGCGAGCCCACGCTGATGGGGCTGGACTTCTTCCGGCGCGCCTCCGCCCAGCTTCGTGCGCTGCTGCGGCCGGGCCAGCGCGCGGAGCAGAGCCTGCAGACCAACGGCCTGCTGCTGGACGAGCGCTGGGCGGCCTTTCTGCGCGAGGAGGGCTTCCTGGTCGGGCTCTCCATCGACGGCCCGGCGGACCTCCACGACCGCTTCCGCGTGGACAAGGCCGGCGCGCCGACCCACGCCCGCGTCGTGCAGGCCGCGCACCTGCTGCTGGACAGCGGCGTCGAGACCAACGCCATGGTCTGCGTCCACGCCGCCAACCAGGACCACCCGATCCCGGTCTACCGGCACCTCGTGGACGAGCTCGGCTTCCGCCACATCCAGCTCATCCCCGTGGTCGAGCCCGAGCAACCCGCGCGCAGCGTGGACCCGGCGGCCTGGGGGCGCTTCCTGGGGGCGACCTTCGACCGTTGGATACGCCAGGACGTCGGCCGCGTCTTCTTCCCGACCTTCGAGGCGGCGCTGGCCTCCTGGCTGGGCCTGCCGCCGGCGATGTGCGTGTTCCGCGAGACCTGCGGCGACGCCCTGGCCCTGGAGCACAACGGCGACGTCTACGCCTGCGATCACTTCGTCACGCCGGACCATCGGCTGGGGAACCTGCTGGTGGAGCCGCTGGAGACGCTGGCGCGATCCGAGTCCCAGCGCGCCTTCGGCGCCGCCAAGGCCCAGCTCCCCGCCCAGTGCCTGCGCTGCGAGGTGCGCTTCGCCTGCCGCGGCGAGTGCCCGAAGAACCGCGTGCTGCCGAGCGAGGACGGCGAAGCGGGGCTGAACTGGCTGTGTGCTGGGTACAAAGCCTTTTTTCTGAGCATCGACCGTCCGATGCGCTTGCTGACGAGCCTGGTGCGCGCGGGCCTTCCGGCGAGCAACGGGATGGGGCTGCTCGCGGCGTTGGAGGGCGGCGGCGTGGGCCGGCATGTGCCGTGCCCGTGTGGGAGTGGTTTGAAATTTGGCAAGTGTCATATGGGTTTTTGTTGACAGGTGCCTGGTTGATCTCATTTTGTTTTCTGACTACGCTCGGACGATAGCGCATGGTGTCTGGCAGGGTCGGATCGAAGCATGTATCAATAAATACATGATATACGTCTATTATTACAGAAAACAAAATGAGATCAACCTGACACCTTCTCTCTCTCCGTTCAACCTGACGCTGGGGATCCCGCTTTACACCTGGACGGCGCTCCAGCTCGGCGGCTGAGGGTGCTGCGCGGAGCGCCGCGAAGAGATAGCCCCCTCGCGAAGGAGCACGCCGTGAGGATCGTCGTCGCCATGAGCGGAGGGGTGGACTCCTCCGTCGCCGCGGGCCTGCTGGTCGAGCAGGGGCACGAGGTCATCGGCGTCCACATGAAGCTGCACGACGCCCCGGCGCCGGAGGCGGGCAGCAAGACCTGCTGCGGGCTGGATGACGCGATGGACGCGCGTCGCGTCGCGCACCACCTGGGTATCCCCTACTACGCCCTGGACTTGAGGGCGGCCTTCGAGGCCGCGGTGATCGCGCCCTTCGCCGCCAGCTATCGGCTGGGTGAGACGCCGAGCCCCTGCGTGGCATGCAACGGGGTGTTGAAGTTCGACGTCCTGTGGAAGCGCGCCCGCGCCCTGGGCGCGACGCACCTGGCGACGGGCCACTACGCGCGCACCGACGGCGACGGCGGGCTGATGGTCGCCGTAGACCCGGACAAGGACCAGAGCTATTTCCTCTTCCCCGCCTCGCGCGACGCGCTGCGCAGCACCCTCTTCCCGCTGGGCGGCATGAGCAAGCCCGAGGTGCGCGCGCACGCCGCCCGCCTGGGCCTCGTGACGGCGAACAAGCCGGAGAGCCAGGACGTCTGCTTCCTCCCCGATCACGACCACGCCCGCCTGGTCGCCGAGCGCGCGCAGGAGGACGGCTCGGGCGAGATCGTGGACGAGACCGGCCGCGTGCTGGGCCGCCACGACGGCTACTGGCGATACACGGTCGGACAGCGCCGCGGGCTGGGCGTCGCCGCCAGCCACCCGCTCTACGTGCTGCGGGTCGAGCCGGACAGCCGCCGCGTCGTCGTCGGCCCCGACGAGCGCCTGATGGAGCAGGGGCTGCTGGCCCGCGGGATGAGCTGGTTCCGCCGCCCCACCCCGGGCGAGGAGGTCAGCGCCCGCATCCGCCACCGCGGCGCGCTCATCCCCTGCACGGTCGAGGACGGCGAGGCCGAGAGCAGCTCCACCCTGCGCTTTCGAGCGCCGGCCCGCGCGGTGGTCCCCGGCCAGGCCGTCGTGCTCTACCAGGGCGAGGCCG
>CAZKWG010000212.1:0-9253 GCA_964556105.1 uncultured Enterobacterales bacterium
CCCAGCGCCCGCTCCAGGTCGGCCAGCGCCCATGGCCCGGCGTTCAGCGCCTGCCCGTGGGCCTGCTCTCACCGGACGCGCACGCCGCCCTGGTCCGCGGGCTGCTCGGCCTCCAGGGCGAGCTGGCCGCCAGCGTCGAGGCGCGCACGGCGGGCAACCCGATGTTCGCGGTGCAGCTCGTCGGCGACTGGGTCCATCGCGGTCTCCTCGAGGCCTCGGAGACGGGCTTCCGCCTCAAGCCCGGGGCTCGGGCCGATCTCCCCGATCTGCTCCACAAGGTCTGGGCCGCCCGGGTCGAGTCGGTCCTGCGCACCCGGCCCGCCTCCCAGGGCGTCTCGCTGGAGGTCGCGGCGGTGTTGGGGCAGGAGGTCCTGGGCGCCGAGTGGCGCGCGGCGTGCGCGCTGGAGGGCGTCACCCCGGCGTTCGAGCTGGTGGATGAGCTCGTCGAGCAGCGCCTCGCCCGCGCCCCGGACGACCGGCCGGAGCAGGCCTGGTCCTTCGCCCACGGCATGATCCGGGAGAGCCTGGAGCGCCGCGCCCGCGAGGCCGGCCGCTGGTGGGCGCATCAGCGCGCCTGCTCCACCATGCTCGCGCGGCGGCTGGAGAGCGGGGAAGGGGAGGTGGGGCTCGCGCGGGATGGCCGGCTGCACGAGCGCCTCGGCCGGCACCTGCTCGCGGCCGGCGATCTCGAGGACGCGCTCGCCCCCTTGATCCTGGGCGCGCGCGAGCGCTTCTCGTCGGGGTTCTACGCCCACGCCTCCATGCTGCTCTCCGACTGGGAGCGGGCCGTGGACGGCCTGGAGCTGCGCCCCAGCGACCCGCGCCGCGCCGAGGGCTGGCTGCTCCGCGGCAGCCTCGCGCACGTCGCCGGCCGGGTGGAGGAGGCGCGACGTTGGAGCGGCCAGGCGCTGGAGTTGGCGGAGCTCACCGGGCAGGCCCGCGTCGCGGCGCAGTGCCTGCTCGAGCTGGGGAAGGTCGCCTGGAACATCGGCGATCCCGACGAGGCCATCCGCGTTTTCCGGCTGTGCGAGCAGAAGGCCGAGGCGCTCGGAGACCGCCGGTTGCGCGGGCGCGCTCGGCTGGACATCGGGAACCTGCTGCGCTGGAGAGGGGATCGCGCGGGCGCGGCGCTCTGGCTTCGGAGGTCCGCGGAGGACATGGCGGCCGGAGGAGACGCCATCGGCGTCGCCTACGCGCACCTCGGCCTGGGAGAGGTGGCGCGCACGGGCGGCGAGCTCGATCCGGCCCGTGAGGAGCTGCAGATCGCCTATAACGGCTTCGAGCGGGCCGGCTCCCGACGCGGCATGGCCGACGTCCTGAACACGCTGGGGGAGATCGACCGCGTCTCGGGCGATCACGCGAGAGCCGAGGAGCGTTATCGGGCTTCGCTCAACCACTATCGCGCCCTCGACTCCGCCCAGGGCTTCGCGCCCGAGAGCAATCTGGCGCTGCTGCTCATCCTGCGCGAGCGCTACGCCGAGGCGCGCCGGCTCATCGAGGGCCTGCTCCCCGTGGTGGAGCGGGGAGGACGGCGGGTCTACCGAGGCTACCTTCACGCCTATCTGCTGCCGTGTACGGCGGCGGCCCAGGACTGGGCGGCCTACACCCAGCACATGAACGCCGCCATCGAGGCGCTGGCCGAGACGCGGCTGGTGGACACAGACATCGCCGAGCTGGCCCTCCTGGCGGCGGACCTCGCCCTGCACGCCGAGCAGCGAGAGCACGCCCGGCGCGCCTGGGAGCTGGCGCTGGATCAGTGGCAGAAGGCGGGTCGGACGGCCGAGGCGACCGCGGCGCGGCGGGCGCTGCGGAGCCTGCGTTGACGCCCGAGGAGCTGCAGATCGCGCTGCGTCTGGGCGTGGCGGGCCTCGGCGGTCTGATGGTCGGGGTGGAGCGCGAGTGGTCGGGTCGCCAGGACGGCCACAAGGCGCGCTTCGCGGGCGTGCGGACCTTCCTGATGCTGGCCCTGGTCGGCGCCCTCGGCGCGACCTTGCAGGAGCTCGGCCACGATCTCGCGGGGGTCGTGCTCCTGGCGGCGGCGGGGAGCCTCGTGGTGACGGCCTACGCGGTCCGCGCGATCCGCGGCGAGATCGAGAGCAGCACCGAGGTCGCGGCCGTGCTCTCGCTGGGCGGCGGCTTCATCGCCGGCCTCGGCCTGCTGCACATCAGCTTCGCCGTCTTCTCGCTGACGGCGCTGGTCCTGGTGGAGAAGGGGCGCCTGCACGGCCTGGTCAGCCGGATCCCGCCCGCGACGCTCGAGGCGGCGGTGCGCTTCGCCGTGCTCTCCCTGGTGATCCTGCCCCTGCTGCCGGCTGGCCCGTATGGGCCCGAGCCCGGCATCTATCCCCAGGAGCTGTGGTCCCTGGTGCTCATCTTCTCGGGCCTGAGCTTCGCCGGCTACATGGCGCTGCGCCTGGTCGGGCCCCACCGAGGCTACGGCGTGGCCGGTCTGCTGGGCGGGCTCATCTCGTCCACGGCCGTCACCCTGACCTTCTCCCGCCACAGCCGCGACAAGACGGAGCTCGGCGGCGCCCTGGCGCTGGGCGTGCTCGCCGCCTGCAGCGTGATGTACCTGCGGGTCGTCGTGGTCGCCAGCCTGCTCAGCCGCTCGCTGGGCCTCGCGCTGCTGCCGCTGCTGGCCCTCCCCTTCGTCGTGGGCCTGATCTCCGTCGCGCTGGTCTACCGAGGGCAGGAGACGAGCCAGGGGGTGCCCGAGCTGCCGAAGAGCCCGCTCGATCTGGGCAGCTCCCTGCAGATGGCGGCGCTGTTCCAGCTTGTACTTTATGGGGTCCACTACGCGCGTGAGTGGCTCGGAGACGCGGGCGTGCTGTTCACGGCGGCGCTGCTGGGGCTGACGGACGTGGACGCGCTGACCATCTCCATGGTCAAGCTGGCGCGCGAGGGGGCCTCGCTCGAGCTCGCGGCGACGGCCCTCTGTCTGGGCGTCCTCTCGAACGGGGTCCTGAAGCTGACGGTCGCGGCCGTGATCGGCAAGGGGCGCTTTCGCCGCGTCGTCGCCGCCGGGCTCACGGGCCTGCTGGTGAGCGGGGCGCTGGCGCTCCTGGTCTTCTGACCGGCGCGCGCAGAGCCCTCACTCCGTCCAGGCGGAGATCATCAAGGCCTTCAACTCGGCGTAGTGGTCCGGGTTGGCCAGGCTCTGCTCAGAGAGGTTGTAGATCGCCACGATCTCGTTGCGCGGCCCGAGCACGTACACGTCGCGCCACTCCGCGCCCCAGTTGACCCAGACGTCCGTGATCACGTCGTCCTGCAAGATAGGCAGGTCGGTGATCGCGGCCAGATCAGGGAGCCCGTCGTTGTACCCCGCCTGGTTGACGTGGATGATCTGCAGCGGGATCTCCGGGTGCTCGGCCGCCAGCTCGTCCTGCATGGTCGTGAGGTAGCCAGCCTGGCTACGACAGTAGCCTCACGTGGCGTGGGTGAAGTACCAGCCGGAGACCTGCTCGAGGTAGTCGCGCGGCGAGACCCACTCCTCATAGCGGGGAGAGCCGGGGTTGACGTCCACCAGCTCGAAATCGGGCGGGGCGTCGTCGGCGACGCTGGGCTCAAAGCCGGTGTGTGAGCCAGTGTCGCCGGTCTCGCCGGTCTCGCCGGTCTCGCTGGTCTCGCCGGTCTCCGAGCTCACGATCCCGGTCTCCGTGAGCCCGGTCTCGGAGGGCGAGTCGCCAGTGTCTTCGGGGTCCGGCTTCTGCTCTGTGGGCGCACAGGACAGCAGGAGCAGGCACAGCGCGCTTCGTGCGTCGAGCATCGATCACCTCAGACGAAGAATAGCCTGCTGGCGAGGCCGCGCAGGCGATTCTTCACACGCCGCTCCGGTCGCGCTACTCGACGCGGGTCGCGCCGAGCGCTCCGGTGGCCAGGGTCGGCGGGTCATAGGCCATGCCCGCGGCGCCGCTGCTCATGATCACCGTCGCTCCCGGGTAATCGTCCTCGTCCAGCCAGCCGCCGCTCTCGACCAGGGTGTCGAGCGCGTAGCCGTCCAGCGAGAGCCCGACCAGGGTGCCCGTCTTGAGCTGCAGCGGCGAGCTCTTGAAGCCGAGCGAGTCCGAGACGATCCCGGTGCCGCGGCTGTAGAAGGCGACCGCGCCGGAGCGGATCCCGAGCGAGTCCGAGACGATGCCCAGCCCCTCGATGAAGACGATGCGCAGCGGCAGGAGCCCGAGCGAGTCCGAGACGATCCCAGAGCCCTCGGCCACGTCCAGCAGCACGATCGAGGCGTCCGACGCGTCCTCGACGTCACCGAAGTCCAGGTCGAGCTCGGTCAGGGTGGCGATGGGCTCGATCAGGCCCGGCGTCAGCAGGACCGCCTCGGGACGAAGCGCGCCGCCGGTCACCGCGTTGACCACGGTGTAGCCCGCCGCGACCTTGCCCAGATCGCCGTCCTCGTCGGTCGCCTCGCTCCACTTCAGCCCGATGGGCGTGTCCAGCAGCATCCCCTCCGCGTCGAGCGCCTCGGAGAGGAGGACCAGACCATCGGAGACGAAGACCACCCCGTTCGGGCGATCGGTGGTCAGCCAGCCCTTGCTCTTCGCCTTCTTGGAGAAGGCGGCGTCTACCGAGGCGCCCCAGGCCAGCGCGTCGCTCGTGGACGCCTTGCGCGAGGTCCCGCTGACCGTGCAGACGCCGTCGCTGTCCGTCTTGCACTTGTAGACGCCCGATCCATCGGAGCCCCACCAGGATCCGACCACATGGACATCCTCGGCGGCCTCGCCGTCCTCGTCCACGACGGTCAGCCTCAACATGGGCTGGATCTTCTTCGAGCTCACGCGCTTGATGTACGGAACCAGCGCGACGTGCCAGGCCATCTCGGCGTCCAGCGCGTCCCCGCCCTCGGCGGCCACGTCCACGGCCCCCTGCACCTGCAGGTCACCGGCGCCCTGGCCCCCGTAGTAGGGGAAGCCGCCGTGCGCCTCGGAGCCCGCCGCCAGCGCGCGGGTCATGCGCTCCACGTCGGTCTCGCCCGCCGCCAGCAGCCACACCAGCGAGCCGCTCGTCAGCGCGGCGGCCTGGCTGGTGCCCGCGTAGAACCACAGCCCCAGGTCCGTCGGGTCGTCCGGGTTGATGGTCTCGGCCAGGATGCCGTCCACGTACCCGTCGCCGTCCATGTCGTCGTCCAGGTTGCCGCCGGGCGCGAGGATGTCCAGGGTGGGCGAGGTGTTGCTGTAATCGGCGAGGGTCAGCTCGCCATCATCGGCGATCTGGCTGGCGCCCACGGAGATGACCAGCGGGCTCGCCGCCGGGTAGAGCGCGGCCTGCACGCCCTCGTTCCCCGCCGCCGCCACCATGAGCACGCCCGCGTCGTGCGCGTGCTGGAGGGCGTCGCGCAGCGCCGCCGAGGGCGCGTAGCCCTCGCTGAAGCAGAGGCTCATGTTGATGATGTCGGCGCCGTTGTCCACGGCGTGGACGATGGCCTCGACGAGATCGGCCTCGCTGCCGACGTTGTCGGCGTTCAACACCTTCACCGGCATGATCTGCACGCCGGGCGCGACGCCCATCACCAGCCCAGAAGACGCGATCAGGCTGGCGATGTGGGTGCCGTGCTGATGGTCGTCGTTCGGATGGTCGTCGCCCTCGACGAGGTCCTTGGGGGCGACGAAGCTGACGTCCTCCAGAGAGGCGGCGATCGCGTAGGCGCGGCCGTCCTCGTCGGTGTAGTTCTCGTAGGCGACGCCGGTGTCCAGCACGGCGACCGTGAACGCGCTCGGATCGCAGTCCCCGCAGTCGAGCTCCCGCGCGCCGATCCGGTCCAGGTGCCACTGGTAGTCCTCGTAGCTCACGCCGCTGGGCTCGCCGCTCGAGCGCGCGGAGCTCGCGCCGGCGCCGTAGATGAAGCCCGCGCGGTCGGCGGTCGCCACGCGGGGGTCCTGCCGCAGCGCCCCGAGCACGCCGGGCACGTCCTGGCCAGGGCTCAGCAGCAGCGGGGCGTAGCCGCTCAGGCCGGGCCCACGGCGGAGGCGCAGCCCATGATCAGCGGCGATGGACGGGAGAGACTGCCCGTCGACGGCGGACACGAGGACCTCATCGGTCCTCCAGACAGGTCGTTGATGTTGCTCCATCAGGTCGGGATCGGCCGCGCGCGCGTCCAGGTCCGCGATCGGCGCTGCGCCGAGGCCACGGGCGGCCTGGGGCCCGGTAGGGGTGAACATAATGCCGGTATCTGCGGGACGAACCAGAGAGTGGCTCGAGGCGAGATGCAGCGTCACGAGGGTGATCAGCGCGGCAGAGATCGAGAGGCTGCGTCTTGGGGTGTGCATCAGGGCTCCTTCACATCGCTCCTGCTGTATGTTATAAAGGAAAATTCATCTTTTCGCGAGGCCTTACACGCGGGTAGAAAGAATCGCGATCAGGCAGGATACGCTTCATGAATTTCACGTACACCGCGCGCAGGGCTCAGCAGTTATGATCGGGATGTTCGAATCTGGCGCACCGCCAGCATCCTCGCAGGGGCGCGTCCAGGAGGCCTAGGGCCGTGCCGCTCTCCGCGATCCCCGTTGGACCTTATGACCTGCGCGTCCCCATCGGCCGGGGCGGCATGGGTGAGGTCTGGCGAGCGGTCCACCGGCTCCGCGGAAGCCCCGTCGCGATCAAGCTCATGCGGCCACAGGCGGCGTCCCGTCCCGATCTGGTGGCCTGCTTTTATCGGGAGGTGCGCGCCGCGGCGGTGCTCCACCATCCGAACATCGCGCCCGTCCTGGACGCGGGCGAGCTCTCCGCCGAGGTCGAGGCGCGCAGCGGCGGACGCTTCAAGGCGGGGAGCCCCTTCCTGGTGACGGAGCTCGCGTTCGGCTCGCTTGCCGGCGCGCCGCCGCTCACCTCCTGGGGCGAGGTGCGGACGATCGTGGCCGCCCTGCTCTCCGCGCTGGCCCACGCCCACGCGCGCGGCGTGACCCACCGGGACCTCAAGCCGGGGAACGTCCTGCTGGCGGCGCCGCTGGAGGGCCTGACCCCAGGCGCCCTGCCGCTGGACGTGGGCACCCTGGCCGGGCACGAGGGGGCGCGGGTGCTGCTGGCGGACTTCGGCCTGGCCTGGACGGCGAAGGACGGCCGGATGGAGGCCGACACCGCGTCCGGCACGCCCGCGTACATGGCGCCCGAGCAGCTCGACGGCCGCTGGCGCGACATCGGACCCTGGACGGACATGTACGGGCTCGGGTGCCTGGTCTGGTGGCTGGTGGCCGGTCGAACGCCGCTTCAGCCGCGCACCTTCGAGCAGGCGCTGCTGCACCAGCATCGCCGACTGCCCGCCCTCCGCCCGCTCTTCTTGACGCCCGAAGAGCTGGAGAGCTGGCTGCTGCGCATGGTGGCGCGCGATCCGGGGGCGCGCTTCCAGACCGCCGCGGACGCGCTCTGGGCGCTCCAGGGTCTGCCCGACGCCGACGGAAGCACCGCTGGACGCGGCGATCCGGAGCCGGACCCGGAGATCACGCTGCCGCTTCGGGATCGTGGGCTGCGTCGCTCCGCGAGCCCGGAGAGCACCCCGATGGTGCTGCCGCTGGTGCGGCGCGCGCCGCCGATGGCCGCCTCCTGGCGATCGGCGAGCCCGCCGCGCAGCCGAGCGAACGTGCCCAACGAGGGGCTCGCCCTCCTCGGGCTCCGCCCGCCGCCCCTGGTCGGCCGCGACGCGCACCGAGACGCCCTCTGGTCCGAGCTCGCGGTGGTGCACGCCGAGCGGCGCGCGCGCACGGTGGTCCTGAGCGGGCTCCCGGGCGCGGGGAGGAGCCGCCTCGCGCGCTGGCTCTGCGAGACGGCCGACGAGGCCGGCGCGGCGACCCCGCTGCGAGCAGGTTTTGGCCCTGGAGAGGAGGGTTTCGGCGAGCTGGTCCGGGCGACCCTCCGGAGCTCGGGCCTCGCAGGGGAGGCCCTCAACGGCCGGGTAGACACCTGGCTGATGCGCCACGGCCTGCAGGATCCCGTGGCGACCCGGGCGCTGGCGCGGATGACGGCGTCAGGCGCCGCCGGACTCGGGGACCGCGAGGTCTTCGAGGCCTTGCGCGCCGTGATCTCGCTGGTGACGCGCAGCCGACCGGTCATCCTCTGGCTGGACGACGCGCACCTGAGCCTCGCCGCGCTGGCGCTCGTCGAGCACCTGCTGGCCACCGGGGGGACGCTGCCGCTCCTGATCCTGCTGACGGTGCGGAAGGGCTCCGACGAGAGCGAGGCGCGGGCGGCGCGCCTGAGCGGGCTCCTCGTGGCGCCGCTGGTGCGCCAGCTCAGCGTAGGGCCGCTGCCCGTCGGACATCACCGCGAGCTGGTGCGCGCGATGGCGCCGCTGGACCCCGACCTCGCGGCGCGCATCGAGGAGCGGACGCGCGGGAACCCGGGCTTCGCCGTGGCCCTCCTGGCCGCCTGGGCGGATCGCGGGGCGCTGAAGCCCGGGCCCTCCGGCCTGACCATCGACCCCGCCGACGAGAGCGTGCCCGACGCCCTGCTCGCGCCGTGGAGCGCCGAGCTGCAGGAGCTCCTTCGAGATGCCTCGACCGCCGAGCGCGACGCCCTGGTGCTGGCGGCGCTCCTCGGGCACGAGGTCGACACCACCACCTGGGCGAGCGCCTGCTCCGCCGCGGATCTCCCTGTTCCCGAGGCCCTTCTTCGGCGCCTCCAGGCCGCGGGGCTCATCCGCCAGCTCGCCGGTCACCGGCCCTCGTTTACGTTCACGCACCCGCTGGTCCGCGAGCACCTGGAGCAGGTGGCCGAGCGCGAGGGCAGGCTCGAGGGCTTCCATCGCGCCTGCGCCGAGGTCTTCCTGAGCGGCACGGGCACGGGGAACGCGGCGCGCCTGAGCCGGCACCTCTTCGCCGGCGTAGACGCGAACGCCGCCATCGCCCTGCTCGATCGCACCGAGGGCCTCGCTCTGCGCGAGCCGGTCCCCGAGGGGCTCGCGTTGATCTCGGTGCGCGAGCGGGCGCTCCTCGAGGGCCGCGTCCCGGCGGCCGATCCCCGCTGGGGCGCGCTCTGGCTGGGCCGCGCGCGCCTCCTGCTGGCGGCCTACGCCGTGGAGGAGTGCTGGGAGAACGCGCTGCGCGCCGAAGAGGCGGGCTCGAGGCACGGCTGGCGGATCATCGAGCTCGCCGGACGCCTCCTGCGCGGTCGCTCCGCCCTGCTGCGCGGGCGCCTGGACCTGGCGGAGGCCCTGCTTCAGGACGTTCTGCCCGACTGTGGCGATCTGGCGCTGCAGTCGGTAGAGACCGAGGCGCGGCTGGGGGGACCCGTTCTGAGCGCAGCGGCCAAGGCGGCG
>CAZKWG010000212.1:9263-10762 GCA_964556105.1 uncultured Enterobacterales bacterium
GCTGGGGCTGGCAGGCGTCTTCCTCCGTCGCCGCGAGCTGACGCGCGCCGCGTCGGAGCTGGATCGCGCGCAGGCCCTCCTGGGTCCGCTGAGGCCCACGCAGGAGGACGACGCGCTGCTCCGCCACGCCATCGGCATCATCCGCGGCCTCATCTCGCTGGAGGGCGGTCGTCTGGACGACGCGCGCGGCGCGCTCCGCGAGGCGCAGGGCGTCTTCCACACCCTGGGGCCCGAGGGCCGGTTCGGGGAGGCGCTGTGCCTCTCCGGACTGGGCACGGTCGCGCGCCTGGAGGGCCTCTTCGCGCGGGCGGAGCGCCGCATGGTCCAGGCGATCACCATCGCCGAGATCGCCGGCACGGCGCAGGCGCTCACGCAGGCGGTCCCGCTGGCCATCGTCGCGATCCAGCGCGGCGACACCTGGCGGGCGAGGGTCACCGCGGGAGGGGCGCTGGAGCACCTTCAGCGCCTCGGACTGGACGCGGACGCCGCGCTGGCGCGGCTGGTCCTGGGCCTGGCGGCGAAGGAGGAGGGGAACCACGAGGTGTGGGAGCGCGAGCTCCGCGCCGTGCAGCCCTTCTTTGAGCTCAACCGATGGCGATCTGTGGACCTGGACTGGCTTCTGGCCCGGGCGGCGAACGGCGCGCGGTCGGAGCGTGGTCTGGCGGTCGCCACCGGGACCACGCCGTCCCTCGTCGCGAGGTAGAATCACGGGATGTCCTCGCCCACACCGGGGGATGCTCCCCCGTCGAGCACAGACTGGACCCTCGGTCCCTACACCCTGGAGCGCCCCCTCGGGCGCGGGGGCATGGGGGAGGTCTGGTGCGCGCTCCATCGGGCGCAGCGTGTGCCGGTCGCGATCAAGGTCCTGACAGGGGACCGGACGCGAGAAGAGGCCTTTCACCGTGTTCTCCGGGCGGAGATCCGCGCGGTCGCGACCCTGACCCACCCGAACATCGCCCGCATCTTCGATCACGGAGAGGTGCAGGAGAGGGCGTCGATCGCGCTGCCGCCGACCTTCGTGCCCCACGCGCCCTATCTCGTGCTGGAGCTTGTCGATGGCGGCTCCTTGAAGGGGCTCTGCGGCCATCTCACCTGGGAGGCGATCTACTGGGTTCTTCAGTCTCTTCTCGAGGCGCTGGCCCACGCGCACGCGCGCGGCGTCATCCACCGTGACTTGAAGCCGGAGAACGTCCTGGTCGGTCGCCGGACGGGCGGCATCAAGCTCACCGACTTCGGCCTGGCCTTCCCCTTCGACGTGCCGCAGGAGGGGCGCGTGCACGGCCGCTTCGCTGGCACCCCGGCCTTCATGGCGCCGGAGCAGGCGGAGGGGTCCTGGCGGGACTACGGGCCGTGGACGGACCTCTATGGCCTGGGATGCCTCGCGTTCGCCCTCGCCACGGGCGCGCCCCCCTTCGCCCGCGGCGGCGTGCTGGACATCTTGAGCGGCCACCTGCACAGCCCGGTGCCCGCGCTGGTCGCCAGGTCCACCCTCCCTCATG
>CAZKWG010000213.1:0-10730 GCA_964556105.1 uncultured Enterobacterales bacterium
TGCCGGCGGCGTCCTCCGCGATGGCCTTGACGACGTGGGAGCCGTTCGTGACGCTCGTGGAGTCCCACTCGCCGCCCCAGGGCTCGGCGGCAGACACCCCGGCCGCAGCGTCGTCCACATAGAGCTTCACCGCGGCGACGGCCACGTCGTCCGACGCCGTCGCGGCCCAGCTCATCATGCCGCTGACGGTCTGACCGGCGGTCGGCGCGTCCAGGGAGATCAGCGGGGCCGTCTCATCGCCGGAGGGGTCCTCGGAGTCATCCGTCTCGTCCTCGAAGAAGTCGGCGGTGTCCGGCCTCTTCTGCTCACACGCGCTCAGGAGGAGCAGGAGCGAGGGGACGAGCAGAGCGCGGGCGAGCACCGTGGAGCGGCTGCACAACCTGAACATGTGGGCGCCTCAGGGAGGAGCAGCCACCTTGCCCTCAGGGGGGGTCAACGTCAAGCGCCGGAGCGTACCGGATGGTAACAAGCGGAGAGGCCCGCTCAGACGCCGGTCACCAGCGCGCCGGGCAGTGATCTCCCTCGTCCAGCCAGTCGCCGACGACCTCGGCGCGCTCGCCGAAGAAGGCCTTCATGTCCGCGATGGCGGCCGTGTGGGCGGCGGTGCTGTAGTGCTTCCGCGTGTCGGCGGCCACGCCTTCGGCGATCTGCGCCTCCCACTCGGCGACCTTGTCGGCCATCTCGTCGGGCGACCAGGCCAGCCAGGCCAGCTCGAGCTCCTCGACGAAGCGCTCGCACCAGGCCGGATCAGCCAGCACGGTCTTCATCAGCTGCTCCTTCCCCCACCCATAGTGCTCATAGGTGATGGGGTCGGCGTTGACCGCGTCCGGCCAGACCAGGCTGCCGTCCGTATAGGCCGAATCGCCGAAGCTGATGTCCAGATCGTAGGGCAGGTACACGAAGCCGCGGCTGGGGTGGTCATACAAGTAGTAGTTGATCTCCACCCCCGCCCAGTAGTTGTCCAGGGCGGGCAGCATCGCCTCCGCCGCCCACTCGGCGACCGCCTGGTCCAGGTCCATGAGGGCGGCGATCTCGTCTACGGAGCGCGCGGACTGGAGCGCCGTCAGGCGGCTGGTGTCGCCCACGTCCTCGTTGGTCTTCAGCTCGCTGCCGCCCTGATAGAGGTTGCCGTCCGGCTCCTCGAAGTTGCGCTCGAGGTACTCGCGGTCGATGCGCTCGACGTTGACGTAGACGCCGTAGGGTTCGCCGTTGATGGTCAGCTCAGCGTTGTTCACGCAGGAGTAGGGCAGCCCCAGGTTCTCGAAGAGCGTGAACGCCGCGCGCTCGTGCAGCAGCGTGCGGTCGTACCAGGGCGCGTCGAGCATGATCTTGCGCAGACCATGAAAGCGGGCGTCGGGGTCTACCTCATTGAACGAGATGACGAACTGGAACTTGTCGCAGCTCCACGACCAGTTGCCCTTCAGCCGCACCATCGCGTCCACCGTCTCGTCCCCGTAGGTGAACTGGGCGGGGTGATAGCTCTGCGTGCCGCCCGAGCAGTCCCGGCGGAGGGCCAGCAGGTCCTCTTCGGTGAACGTCAGGTCGAAGGTGGGCACCGTGTCCGGGTCGTAGACGTCCGAGCAGGCGCGCGGCCAGCCCTCTTCCTCGGGCTCGGGCTCCGCGCCCGTGCCGCCGACCTGCTCGATCTCCGCGGTGTCGCCCTCGCCGATCTCCTCGATGTCTGTGTCCGTGTCTGTGTCAGGATCTTCCGAGGGATCGGCGCTGTCGTCGCTGGGCGTGTTGTCGTCGAAGGCCTTGTCGTCCACCACCGTCTGGCCCGCCGTGCAGGCGCAGAGGAGCGGGCCGACCAGGAGACGGGTGAGCTGCGTGCGCATGAGGCTCCTGCAGGACGAGATGAGCTGGTGATCTTGTACTGCTGGAGGGGGTGGCTGGCGAGGGAATTCGTGGTGGGGAGGGCGGCCCCTACTCGATGTACCCGAGCCCGCGGAGCTGCTCCAGCATGTTCTCGTCCGCGGGCGAGGCCGTGCTGCTCCCCTCCACCGCGCGGGTCCCCCAGGTCTCGACGCGGACCCGCCCCCGCCGCTCCTGGAAGTCGTAGCTGAACGCCTCGGCGAGGACGCGGCCGCCCAGGTCCTCGGCGACGGGCAGGCCCAGCGCCCAGGCGATGGTGGGCGCGATGTCCAGCACGCCCGCGCTGCCCAGGCTCACGCCGCGACGTACGTCGGCGCCCCAGAGGAAGAGCACGCCCTTCGCGTCCTGGGTGTGCGCGCCCGGTCGGCCCTCGAAGCCCTTCCGTTTCGCGCCGGCGGCGGGCTCGGCCCCGTGGTCGCTGAGCACGATGAGCAGGGTGTCCGGCCCCAGCGCCGCCATCAGCTCGCCCAGATAGCTGTCTACGGTTCGGTAGACCGACTGAACGACGCCGCGATCGCGCTCCAGGGTCGCGGGCGGAGCGTAGTATCGGGTGGGCTCCACCGTGTCCCAGGCGTAATGTTGGACGGGATCGGGGCCGCGCAGGTACAACATGGTGAGATCGGGCTGATCGCGGACGATCTCGCGCAGCGCGAAGGCGTGGTGCGGCCGGTCCACCGCGTAGAACGTCTTGTACCAGCTCCAGGTCTCGCGCACGTTGTAGGGCGCGCTGGCGAGCAGCGGGACCTGGTGCGGCAGGAGCTGCCCGCGGGCCACCGCCTCGGCGAGCGGGAAGGCGTCGGGGTCCACCCAGAGCGGGGCGAGCTGCGCGGCCAGCTCGGGCGGCCAGGTGTCCTTGTTCAGCGCGGCGAGCGCGTCCGGGTCGGCCTGCCAGTAGCGGCCCTCC
This sequence comes from uncultured Enterobacterales bacterium, assembly GCA_964556105.1. GTDB lineage: Bacteria > Myxococcota_A > UBA796 > UBA796 > CAZKWG01 > CAZKWG01. Next base: position 2,777 of record CAZKWG010000213.1, read on the forward strand.
ATCCAGCCGGCGGCGGCGGGGTTGGCGTGATCGCTCACCACCTGGCCGTTGACCGACTCGGAGGGCCAGCTCGCCCACCAGTTGATGGTCAACACACGAAGCCCGGCGTCGCTGGCCAGGTTCCACAGCGCCGGAACCTTGCGGACGTCGCTGGTGATGGGCACCTTGCCCACGTCGGGGAGGGTGATCGTGTAGTCCATCACGCCGTGGACCTCCGGCTCGCGCCCCGTGGCCACCGAGGTCCAGATCACCGGCGAGGCCGTGCGCTCCAGCGTGTCCAGGTCCAGATCGGAGCTGCCCTCGACGGAGAGACGCTCGAAATTCGGCAGCTCGCCCCGCGCGATCATCGGGCCCATCACCTTCCAATCGGCCCCGTCCACGCCCACCACCACCACCTTGGGCGTGCGCACCGGCGGCCCGGGGGGCGCGTCGCGGCGACGGAGGATGCTCAGGTTGTCCGGCCGATCCGGCAGCGTCTCGAAGTCCCGTTTCAACGAGCCCGCGCCCTCGGATCGGAAGCGCCAGCCGCGGGTCAGCTCCTCGCTGTACATGACATAGGTCGCGCCGAGGGTGTCCGTCATCGTCAACAGATCGGCGTAGGACGTCTCGTCATCAAACCAGTGGTAGCCCACCCGGCTGGTGCGCCAGCCGACGCGCTGAACCTTGCCGGTCTGCATCGCGACGACGATGGGCGCGTCCTCCGACTGGCGGCGCAGCCAGGTGACGATCTCCGTGTAGCGGTTGTCATCGCGAAGGCGCCCATTCTCGGCGGACATCTGGTGCAGCAACGCGCGCGCGCCCAGGGTCGTGCTGGTGGCCAGCAGCGCCCCGCCCAGCAGCACACCCAGGCGCCCCGGCTGGCGCAGCAGGTAGCCCATGGCCAGGAAGAAGGGCAGCGCGCAGATCATCGACTGGCGGCGGTCGAAGTACCACTCCCCGTTGAAGTGTTTGTGGGCGAGGTGGATCGAGGCCAGCCCGCCCGCGGAGAGGAGCAGCAGGAGCGCCCAGGCCACGCCCGCGTCGCCGCGCAGGGCCGCGATCAGGCCGGAGAGCCCCTTCTCTCGCCACGCCCGCCAGCCGGCCAGGGCGAGGAAGGGAAGGGCCAGCGGCAGCGCCCAGTGCGAGGCATAAAAGACCGCCTGATAGGACTCCACCGACAGTGGATCCCAGGCCACCCGCAGCCCGTCGGCGCGGTCCAGCAGCAGCTCGCCCAGGGTGGCGTGCTCGACGATGACGTCGAAAGGCTGAAGCAGATCGTTGGCGCGGTTCTGGTCGAAGCGCAGCAGCGAGCCCAGGTTGGCCTCGTGGACGAATCCACGCAGCCGCAGCCACCAGGCGCCCAGCGCCGCGACGATGACCCCGCTGGTGATCCCGAGCCGCCCGAGCGCCCGGCCGCGATCCGGGCCCGTGAGCACGGGCAGCGCGCTGGCCAGGATCGCCGCGACCGGCACGATGATGAGCTGCGCCCGGCAGAAGTAGATGAGGCAGGACCAGACGCCCAGCTCCAGCGCCCAGCCCGCGCGCTGCCGCGCGCCGAAGAGCCGCCAGAGGAAGAGCAGCAGCAGGGTCCAGGACAGGGCCTCCGTGTAGGGCACGCTGGTGAAGACCAGGAAGTCGCGCTGGAGCCCCAGCAGGAGCACCAGCAGATGGCCGGCGTTAAAGCCAGGGATCAGGCCGGGCAGCAGCGGCTCGGGCCAGAGGCGGCGGCCGAACAGGAAGGCCGCCCCGAGCGCCGTGAACGAGAGGGTCAGCGGCAGCCAGTGGGCCAGCGAGGCCAGATCACCGAGGCGCGCCAGGTAGCCCAGCAGCAGCGGCCAGAGCGGATAGATGCTGGTGGGGTGCGGGAACTGCTCGTAGCCGGCGTGGTAGAGCGCGACGTGGCTGCTCAGGCCGAGCCCGTCGCGGACGTGGCGCGCGACCTCCACATAGTAGCCGCCGTCCACACCCATCTCGCGGACGCCCGCCGTGTGGACGATCCGCATCGGCACGAGCACGGCGAAGATCCCGATCAGCAGCCGCAGCTCAGCCGGGATGGCCTGCAGCGCCCCCAGCAGCCGCGCCCAGGCGACCTTCACCGCCGCTCCGGCGCGTAGCGGGCGACCAGGTAGATGGAGAGCGGCCCCGGCCCCGGGATGCGGCGGGCGGAGAGGCGCCGGAAGCCCGAGCGACGGATGAGCGCGTCCAGGCTGTCAGCGTTGTGTTTGTGAAAGTGACCGTCGAAGCCCGCCAGCCGCCGCCCGAAGCGGTAGGCGGCGTTCTCGGTGGGCAACGAGATCACCAGCGAGCCCTCCGGCCGCAGCACCCGCAAGAAGAAGGCCAGGGTCTCCGCCGGGTCGTCGATGTGCTCCAGCACCTCCGCCGCGACGACCACGTCCACGCTGCCCGGCGAGAGGCTCGCCTCGGCCTCGCCCGGCGACAGCAGCCGCACCCGGTCGAGCCCGCGCCGATCCACCCACAGTTGTGCCGCGCGCAGCACGAGGTCCACCCCCACCACCTCGGACGCGCGGCTCAGGGACGCCTCGAAGAGCACGCCGGTCCCGCAGCCGAAGTCCAGCACCCGCCCGCCCTGCGGGACGTGCCGCTCCAGCAGGCGCGCCACCTCCTCCACCCGCCGCCAGGCCATCCAGCGCAGGGCCGGGTTCTTGTGCAGGTAGCTGGGGATGGCCATCTCGTCCCGCTCCTCGGCGGGCAGCAGCGCGGCCATCTCGCGCAGGGTGTCGGGATCAATGCGCACGATCGTCCTCCTCCACCCGGCTCGGCTCGCCCAGGCGCGGCAGGTAGCGGCGGGTCAGGTAGAGCTGCTGCTCCTGGACGCTGCGCAGGCGCGCCACCATCAGCGCGATCTGGCCGAGCCCGAAGATGAGCGTCGCCATGCCCGCCAGGAAGGCCGCGGTGAAGCCCGCCCAGATGTGCGGGCTGAACTGGCCCGCGCTCAGCCGGTGCCAGAGGAAGAAGCCGCCCAGCCCGAGCGCGCCGAGCAGGAAGGCCAGGGCGGCGTTGTTGAAGAGGACGCCCGGCGAGTAGTCCCGGATGAAGCTGAAGATGATGCCGAGCGTGCGCCAGGCGTAACGCCAGAGGTTGCTGGCGATGCGGCTCTGGCCGTGCTCGCGCACCCCGCGCACCTTCATCGGCAGCTCGACCAGGCGCAGCCCCTTCTGGGTCAGGACCAGGAAGCTCTCCTGCGTGTACGTGAAGCGGCCGAGCAGCACGAGGTGGAGGATGGCCTCGCGCCCGTACGCGCGGAAGCCGCAGCTCACGTCGTCGAAGCGCTGGCGGCAGAGCGCGCTGATGATCCTGGCCATCCCCCAGTTTCCAAATTTCTTCACCCAGGGCATGTCCGGGATCAGCGCCTTGTCCATGAAGCGCGAGGCCGTCACGAAGTCCGCCCGCCCCTGAAGCACCGGCACGACGATGCGCGCGATGTCCTCCGGCGCGAACTGCCCGTCGGAGTCGATGTTCACGAGGAGGTCCACCCCGCGCCGCACCGCCTCGCCAAGCCCGGTCTGCAGCGCCACGCCCACGCCCAGGTTGCGCCCGTGGCTGATCACCGCCGCGCCGTGGGCGCGGGCGATGCTCACCGTCTCGTCGGTGGAGCCGTCGTCGATGACCAGCACGTCCACCGCGCCGATGCCGGGGATGCGGCGCGGCACGCGGTCGAGCACGGCGGCGATGGAGGCCGCCTCGTTGAGCGCCGGCATCATCACGAGCAGCCGCGGCAGACCTTCCTGAGCGCTCATGCGCACCACCTTCTCGGCGAGGGCCGGCTCTGTAGCGCGGCCGGAGCCCGGAATCCACCCGCGCGGCGCGGCGATCCGGGATAACCGTGGGTCCCGAGGAGGACGCCATGACCCCCGAGCCGCTCCCCGAACCCATCGCCGCCCTCGTCGCGCGCCTCGGCGGCGCTCGCCCCACCGTCGCCGTCGTCGGCCTGGGCTATGTCGGCCTGCCCCTGTGCCTGGAGCTGGCCGGCTCCGGCGCGCAGGTGCTGGGCATCGACGTGGTGCAGCCTCTCTGCGACGCGCTGAACGAGGGGCGCTCGCACGTCGGCGACGTCTCCGACGAGGCGCTGCGCGCGGCGTTACAGGCGGGCTTCTCGGCCGGCACGGACTTTGGCGTCGTGGGCCGGGCCGACGCCATCATCCTCTGCGTGCCCACCCCGCTGCGGCGCACAAAGGACCCAGACATCTCTTATATCGTCGCCGCCAGCCAGGCGGTGGCGCCCTTCGCGCGCCCCGGCCAGCTCATCGTCCTGGAGAGCACGACCTACCCCGGCACCACCGAGGAGATCCTGGTGCCCATGCTGCGGCAGCGTGGGCTGGAGCCGGGCCAGGACGTGGCCGTCGCCTTCTCCCCCGAGCGCGTCGATCCCGGCAACGCCCGCTTCGGCATCCGCAACACGCCCAAGGTCATCGGCGGCCTCACCCCCGCCTGCGCCGCCGCCGCGACCGCGCTCTACCGCCGCTGCTGCGACCACGTCCACCCGGTCAGCTCCCCCGCCGCCGCCGAGACGGTGAAGCTGCTGGAGAACACGTTTCGTATGGTGAACATCGGCCTGGTCAACGAGTTCGCCCTGATCTGCCGCCGCCTGGGCCTGGACGTCTGGGAGATCATCGACGCCGCCGCCACCAAGCCCTTCGGCTTCATGGCCTTCCGCCCCGGCCCCGGCCTGGGCGGCCACTGCATCCCGGTAGACCCGCATTACCTGGCCTGGAAGCTGCGCGCCCACAACTTTACCACCCGCTTCGTCGAGCTGGCCGACGCCATCAACTCCGCCATGCCCGAGCACGTCGTCAGCATCGTCGCCAATGCCTTGAACGAGGCCGAGCGCTCGGTCAAGGGCAGCCGCGTCCTCGCTCTCGGCGTCGCCTACAAGCCCGACGTCGCCGACGTGCGCGAGTCCCCCGCCCTGGAGGTGCTGAGCAGCCTCGCCGCCCGCGGCGCCCACGTCACCTACAACGACCCCCTCGTGCCTGCTGTGCAGTTGGACGGCCAGACCTGGCGGAGCGTCGCCCTGGACGAGGCCGCGCTGCAGCAGGCCGACGTCGTGGTCATCCTCACCGACCACCGCGCCTACAACTGGGAGTTTGTGCTCACCCACAGCCGGGCTGTGGTGGATGCGCGCAACGCGACGGCGGGCGCTCGCGCCGCGCGGCCTGAGCTGGCGGCGAGGGTGAGCTTGATCTGAGGTCGAGGGAGCGCCCCTACTCCCCCCCCGTCCGCGTGCTCAACGCCACATCCGTGAGCCCCGCTCCCCGCGCCGTCGAGATCACCTTCATGATCGTCTTGTAGCTCGCCGCCTCATCCCCGCGGATGACCACCCGCGCGCTGGAGCTGCCGGCGCGCAGCTCGGACAGCTTCGGGCCCAGCGTGTCCAGCGTGACCGGCTGCTCGTCCACGAACAGCCCGCCGTCCGGCATCACGCTCACCACCACGTCCTTCGGCACCAGCATCTCCTGACCCGTGCCCTCCGGCGTGTTGATCTGCAGCCCACGCTCCTGCTGGTCCTCCGCCGTCGGACCGGTGGGCGTCGCCTCGCGGCTGGCGTCCACCGTGACGCTGGCCCCCACCATGAAGATGATCAGCAGCACCAGGAAGACGTCCGTGAGCGGCGTGATGTTGATCTCCGCCAGGATGGCGGGATCGTCGTCGCGCTCATTAGAGCCCTCCCAGTCAGGGTTTGGGTTGCTGAAGCTCATCGTCCGTCCGGGTGGTGCGCAGGATCTCCAGGGTCTCGTCTACCAACAGGGACAATTCCCGACCCTGGTGCGCGACGGCGTTCTGGAGCAGGTTGTACAGGACGATGGCCTCCAGCGCGACGAAGAGGCCCGCCGCGGTCGCCACCAGCGCCTCGGAGATCCCCGCCGCCACCACGTCGAAGCCCGACTCGGCGGACACGCCGATCGCGTGGAAGGAGGCCATGACGCCCAGCACCGTGCCCAGCAGCCCGACGAAGGGCATCAGCGCGCCCGTCGAGCCCAGCAGCCAGACCAGGCCGCGCAGCCGGCCCGTCGCCCGCCGCTCCTCGCGCCGCATCGCCATGGCGGGGTCGCCGCGCACCTTGCCCAGCGCCCGATCCAGACCGGCGGCGAAGACCGTGCGCAGCGGCGTGGACAGCTTCTCGCAGTCCTGGCGCGCCAGCCGCAGGTCGCCCGCGCGCGCCGCGCCCAGCACCCAGGCCTCCGCCCGCTGAAGGTTGGCCCGAAAGGCCCAGAGCTGCGCCAGCTTGGCCAGCGCGACGGCGCCCACCATCACCGCCACCAGCGCCATCAGCGCCATCAGCGGTCCGCCCGCGTCCAGATACTCGGCCAGCGTGTCGGGGAGCCCGTCCTTCATTCCTGCCTCGTCCCGCCTGACCTTAGTCGGAAGCTCATCCGCCGGCCATCGCCGCGGGGGTCAGCACGCCCGCCGTCAGCAGCGCGCCCGAGGCCAGCGCGTCGATGGGCAGCGCCGCGGAGAGCGAGGCGAAGGTGGCCCCGACCCGCCGACAGGCCTGGCTGTAGCCCGCGACGTGGCGCGCCAGCCGCGCCTGGTAGGCCGCGCGCGCCGCCGTGTCCACCGCGCGCTCCAGGACCTCGCCGCTCTCCGCGTCGGTGAGCCGGAAGCTGCCCAGCGGAGGCTCCTGATCCTCGGCGCCCAGGAGCTGGAGCAGGCCCAGCCGGCCGGCGCGCGCCGCCAGCGGGTTCACCAGCGCCGCCGCCTCGCCCGGGAAGAGCAGGTCGGAGAGCACCAGGACCAGGCTCCCAGGCGCCAGCCGAGCGGCCAGCGGACGGGCGAGGTCGAGCAGCGCGCCCCTCCCCTCCAGGCTCAGCCCCCGCTGCAGCAGCTCGTCGCGCGAGACCGGCCGCGCCTGCGCGCCCTCGGCCACCGTCAGCCGCGCCCGCCAGCCCTCGCCCTGCGCCGACTCCAGCAGCAGCAGGGCCAGCTCCACCGTGCGCCGCGCCTTGTCGGGCTCGGACGCCATGGAGGCCGAGGTGTCCACCAGCAGCTCCAGCGTCGGCGAGACCTCCTCGCGGTGCTGGCGCAGCAGCATCCGATCGGTGCGGGCCAGGGCGCGCCAGTCCAGGCGCCGCAGGTCGTCACCGGGCAGGAAGTTCCGGCGATCCTGGAATTCTACCGAGGATCCCAGGCCGGCTCCCCTCACCTCGCCCGCCCGCCCGCCGCGCGGCGTCGGCTCGAGGGCCAGCCGGTAGCGCCGGGCGAGCGCCGCGACCTCCGCCGTGATCACGGCTTCGTCTCGGACAGCAGGTCAGCGGCCTCGGCCACCTCGAGGTAGCCGCGCGCCGCCCGCGGCAGGCTCGCGACCAGCGCCGCCAGCCCGAGCAGCTGCACCGCCAGCCCGTCCCCCGCCTCGGCCCGCCCCGTGAAGAAGCGGGCGACCACCCAGAAGGGGTTTCCGAAGTGCTCTGTCTCCATCCAGGAATTCCACTCCAGGGCGAAGCCGAGGAAGGTCGGGATGAGCAGACCGGCCAGCATCAGGCCGGGCATGCCGAGCAGGGCGAGCAAGCGCACGCCGGTGTGCTCCATCCAGGGGCGCAGCACCAGCGCGGGGAGGAGCAGGTAGATCGCGCCATATCCGAGCGCCGTCCACAACGCCTCGCGCGCCAGCACGAGCTCCGGGCCGCTGCCTACCGTCCCCAGCATCAGGCTGGCGGCGCCCGTAAAGACCACCAGGACGCCGGCGGCGAAGGTGACGGCGCGCTGACCGCCCGGCAGGAGCGGCGCCAGCAGCAGCGCGACCGGACGGCGCGGCAAGGTCACCCGCGTCCGCCGGCCCAGCCGGTCCGGCTCCACGAGGAACACCCCGAGCGGGAAGCCCAGCAGCCCGAGCATGACCAGGGCTGGGACGGCGACCCCCTCGACGCCGCCGGGGACGCTGCCCTGGATCGCGATGAGCCCCAGCACCCCGAGCCCGGCGAAGATCACGGTCGCCAGGCGCAGCGGCGTGCTGCGGTTC
>CAZKWG010000214.1:0-10689 GCA_964556105.1 uncultured Enterobacterales bacterium
GCTGGCGCACGAGCTCACCCACGTGGTGCAGCATGATGAGGGGCGCTTGCCGAGTGGAGGCGGCGTGTCGTCGCCGATGGATCCTGCGGAGCAGGAGGCGTATGCGAACGAGGGTAGGGTAGTGGGGCTGTTGGACAGGTCGGACTCTGGGGAGGTATTGGAGCCATGGTCTGGGACCGGCGAGCCCGATGTTGGGCATTCGGAGCTCGGTGGTACTTCGGAGGACGCGAGCCACCAGGAGACCGCCATGTCGGCGGAGTGCGGAGCGCTGACGACTGGAAGCCCACCAGGCATTCAGGCGCGCGCCGACGACCCAGTAGCGTGGACCCAACAGGCCCTTGACGACACAACGGCCGGTCCAATCCGTCAGGGATCAGTGGCCGCCCTCGAGCACGACGCCAACCGGCAGGCCGACCAGGCTCTGCGTGGGGACGCCGCCCCGACCGTCCGGAGCGCTCCGCGTGCTCTCGCCGGCTTGCGACCGCTCCTGGGGCCCGGCCGCGCGCTCGAGGAGGAGGAAGTGGAGCTGGCGAAGCGGGTGGGTGTGGCCGCCGAGGGTGTGCGTGTGCATGAGGGCGCCCAGGCCCGTGCCCTAGCGAGGGACCGGGGGGAGCGCGCCGTCGCGTTCGGGAGCGATATCGCCCTGGATCTGCCCGAGGCCGACCCGAAAGCGCCCGCCTATCAGCACGTACTGGCTCACGAGCTCGCCCACGTCGGCCAGGGCCCGCAGCGGGACGGGTCGCCTGTGCCCATGGGCTACGACGGCCATGAGCACCGCTGGCTCTGCGACGACGGGGCCCGCGAGCTACAAGCGTACCTGGAGACGGAAGAAGGGCTGGCGTGGGCGCACGCTCTGGGGTTGGATGGTCCAACGATCGCCATGCAGATCAGAGACGACCCTGCGCTCGACCGGTCCGCTGACGGAGGAGGCATTCTGCTCAATGGCCAGCGCAGGAGTCCAGGCGATATCTGCTCTTTGGCAGGTGACTACTATGGCACGCCGGATTCGATGGGGCATGTAGGCCAGATCGGATTCCAGAATGGGCAGATCGGATATCAGGATCCGGATGTCCGATCAGCGTTGAGCGACGAGCAGCGGATCCTGCTCAACCTCTTCACCCAGCATCGCGAAGGTGGCGTCTCGACGTCGGAGGTCAACACGCAATCCAATCAGATCACCGGCGGACGGTATCTTCGCCTCGCGGAGGACAACGAGCCGCACTTCGCCCCTCAGAACCGAGAGACCTGGGCGGAATACCATCGACAGGCCCTGAGGCTGGCACGACGGTCCGCCGCCAGCACTGACCCCCACGTGGCGGCGCAGAGGTTCCAGGAGGCATTGCTGACCGAGGCGTTCGGCAGCCACTTCTTGACCGACGCGTTCGCATCGGGCCACCTGATGGACAGCGAGCGCGTGCTCCGCGAGATCCAGGACCACATCCAATCGCGGGGCGGTCACCCCACGCCGAACAACCCCGAGCTGAGCTTCGCCTTGCGGATGGGCTTCGTGTTTCTTCCAGACAAGGCCGCCAGACTCGTGCTCTCGGTCATCCACGACCGTATGAACAGCGCCGGCGCGACCGTCCACAACGCGGCCGGCTCAACCTTCAACACTTACGGGGACGGCTCGCTCCCCGATGACGAGGCGAGAGCCAGCGCGTTGGACCAGGAAGGTGTACGCCTGGCGACTCTGGCGGTGTTCCTATCACGCCAGCAACTGTACGCCGCGAGGGAGGGCAATCCGGTAGACCCCGAACAGGTGCTGCGCCTGCTGCCCGACGAGGACGCGATGGAGCAGGCCACCGACAGAGCCATCGCGCTGATCCCCTCCAGTTTCGGGGATCTCCTACGCTCGCAAATCTACCAGAACAACCAGATCTATGGACCCGTACTCGGGGCGCTGATCGCCGGCGCGGCCTCTCCCTCGCGTAGCCTCCCCGGAGGAGTCGCCAGCCACCCAGGAGCGCACGTTCGGCTGGAGATGAGTGGAGGCGAGGGGCGCCGGTTTGTAGCGGCCGACGCCTCAGTCGACGCCTCAGCTATACCCACGGATGCCCAGGTTGGCGTCGAGGCCGGATTCCGATGGTGAGTCCAACGAGATCAACAATACAAACCAGGAATAACCACATGTTCAAACTACGCGTGAAACACCTGCTCTTTCCTGCCAGCCTGCTCTTCCTGGCGTGCCTCGGAGGTGGTGACACCTCGAAGGATTTGGAGGACTACGACGAAGAGGAAGAGGAAGAGGATGAGGAAGAGGAAGAGGAAGAGGAAGAGGAAGAGGAAGAGGAAGAGGAAGAGGAAGAGGACGGAGATGGAGGGGGTGGAATAGGCGGCGGTGGTGGCGGCGGCGGTGGCGGCGGCGGCGGCGGCGGCGGCGGAGACGACGAAGAAGATGTGGATTGGCCCGAGACCATGATCATGGGTCTGGACTACTACTATCTCTATGGCCGATACGACGAGGGGTACGAGTGTCGTATCAACTGGGTCATGTATGGCCTCCCCGCAGACGAGCTCTGTCCAGGCTGCTCGCACACGTGGGATGTTACGGTCGAGAGTATGGATGTCATGGCCGACTCCTACTGCCCACGTGCAGATGAGGTCGACGATGAATCGATGCTGCTGGGTCTGGAGTACGACTACGGTGGGGATGGCGAGCACATGGTCTGGATATGGTCTGAAGAGAGCGAGCGCTGGACCCCGCGCTGGTCCGCCACGGGGAGTCACTCCACCATCACCATCTACGATGGGATTGATGAGGGGGTCACGGAGGTGGAGCTCGACCTGTTCGATGGTGTGATCGCGATTATAGGTGGTTAAAGCACTGGTCGGCGCGCCGCCATGCGATACGTTGACAGGAGCGGGGGCCCCCCGTGCCCCCTTCATCCTCGGAGACCCTCATGTGGACACTCCTGCTGCTACTCCGATGGCTCTCCTCGCTGTCCCAGGCGCAACCACCCCCCACCCGCCACGCCCTGATCATCGGCGTAGACGACTACACTGACCCCGACATCATCGACCTGCGCTACGCCGCCCGCGACGCACGCGAGGTGGCGCGCACCCTGATCGAGAGCGGCGCCTACCCCACCGACCACGTCGTCGTGATGACCGCGGACCACCCGAACCCGGCCCTGCGACCGACGCGCACACACATCCTGGAGCAGCTCCGCGGGCTCCAGCAGCAGGCCGGCGCGGGCGGCCTGTTGTTCTATTTCTCGGGGCACGGCTATCGCGTGGACATCGACGGACAGCCGCAGAACGTGCTGTTGCCGATGGACACCAGCCTGCGCGTGCCGGCGCTCACCGCCATCCCCGTTCGTGAGGTCCTCTCCCAGTTGGACGCGTCGGGCGTCGAGCAGCGCCTCGCCGTCTTCGACGCCTGTCGCAAGGACCTCGCCGCGTCGCGCTCGGCGGGCTCCGGCGAGGCCTGGGTGCTGCCGGTCTACCAGGGCGAGGGCACCACGGCGCTGTTCTGCACCCGCGACGGGGAGGTCAGCTACGAGCTGGAACACGAGCAGCTCGGCGCCTGCACCGCGACGGTGGTGCGGGGGCTGCGCGGCGCCGCGGATGTGGGGCGCGACGGGGTGGTCGGGGCGCGTGAGCTGTATCTGTACCTGGACGATCAGCTCGGCGCCCTGGACCTGCCCTCGCCCCAGCGGCCGACGATGTCGGGAGAGATCGCCGGGCCGGATCTGGCGGTGGCGCCCGTCCCCGCGCCGGTCGAGGGCCCCGCGGCCGTCTGCCCCAGCGACCGCTTCACGGCGGCCGAGGCGGTGCGCGCCGCGCTGGACCGGTGCGCGGACGACGAGCAGGCGCTGCTGGCGGCCTGGCGGCAGGCCCGATCGCTGGTGCTGTGCCTCGGCGAGCCCGTCACACCCACACTGGCGGTGGATCTCTACCGGTTGGAGGCCCAGGTCAGCCGCAGGGTGCAGGACAGCGCGAGCGCGGTCGCCTGGCTGCGGGCGGCCCACGAGGCCATGCCCGAGCAGGACCTGCGCGTGAGCCTGGACGAGCGATGCTGGATGGCGGTCGAGGAGGCGCTCGCCATGAGCGCCCCAGACAGCCGCTCCTCACCCCTGACGCCGCCGCGAGGGGTGCGCTACCTCCAGGACGGCCGGAGCGCGCAGCTTCGTCTCGAGGATCGGCCCGTGCTCGGGCAGGCGGTGAACCCCGACGGCACGGTTCAGTGGACCCGCACGCTGCTCCCCGGCGAGCGCCTGCCGCCGATGGCGCTGCCTTCGCCGGTCATGACCCGACGAAAGCACGGCAAACAGGTGCTGTGGGGGGCGTTGGGCGGCGCCATGGTGGGCGGGGCGCTGGTTGGTGCCGGGGTGATCGCGAGGGGGCAGCTCTCGACGTGTGAATGGGACGAGCCGGACTGTATCGACGGTCTGTACGCGTCTCGCGAGGCCATCAACACGGTGGGCTATGTAGGCCAGGGTGTGTTGGGCCTGGCCATCGGCGCGGGCGGCGTCGGCCTCTGGATGTCGCGCTGATCCCAGGCGACTACGGTTCGGTGTCTCCTGGCTCCGGCGGCCCGTCGGTGTCGCCGGCGCGACCGTAGGCGCCGGGATCTCCGCCGTCGGAGGCGCGGTCGAGCAGCGGCGAGGCGTCCAGGCAGTCCCCGGCCTCTTCGACGCAGAGGTGCAGGTCCCACTCCTGGACGGGGGCGTCCGGGTCGAAGGACACGAATCCAGGTTCTACGAAGAGAGGTTCCTCCGAGTCCTCCTCAACGGTGCATCCTGAGATGGTCGACCAAGGGTCCTCTCCGTCGTTACTATAGATGCTGGTGGAGGTCAAGGTCGTGGTGTCGGAGGTAGAGTAGCACGCCAGGTTCTCACCGCCGGAGGCTCCATAGCTGAGGTCGTTGTGTGCGATGATGCTGTCGTTGAGGGTCAAAGCACTATTGTACAGGTAGATGCCTCCACCACTCGTATCCGCGCGGTTACCGGCGACCGTGACCCTGTTCAGGGTACCCCCCTGGTCACGAATGACGAGCCCCCCGCCGTCCTCTCCCGCGAAATTGTCCAGAAAGGCGGAGTCGCTTATCGTGAGCATTTCTATGTCCCACGCATAGAGCGCTCCACCCTTTTCGGCCTCGTTCGACTGGAAGAGGGTGCGCACGATCTCAACCTCTCCGACTCGGAGCGCATATAGCGCGCCACCATCTCCGCTGACACGATGTCCTTCGAACAGGCCGTCCTCAATGACCAATGCGTCGATGTCGCTGACCCAGATGGCTCCGCCATCGCTACCCACTTCTCCAGCCAGGAACATCGATTCCGAGATATTGAGGGCCTCAGAGTCCGCAGCGTCGCAAGCACCCCAGCTCACGACGTCGCTTCCAGACCCGTCGTTTCCGTCAAACGTTGACTGCTGCAACGTCGCCTGGACATTGCAATCCAGGGCGATCGCATCGCCATAGCCGCCTGCACTTGATGATACGTTGAAATCTGCGGTGTTCGCGCTGAACTCCACACCACCCGCCACCTCCAGCCTCGCGTGATTGGCGTAGATCCCGCCGCCGTTGCGTGCGGTATTCGCGCTGATCTCGCCGCCGCTCCAGTTGATTGTTGCGCCCTGGACGAAGAGCCCACCACCGGCAAAGGCTCGCCCGCCCGTCAGCGTGACGTCCGTGGCGTTGAGGGTCGAATGCTCGTCCCCATCCCAAACGGCCAGTCCGCCCCCCGTGGTCCCCCATTGACCGTCGGGGTCGAGGTCATAGCCATTGTCTGAGAAGTTCACATCCGAGATCGTCAAGGCGCCGTCTCGAAGGGCCAGGCCTCCTCCCGTACCGGCCCGATTGCTCGTAATCGTGCCACCCGTCCACGTCACCTCGCTTTGGTAGATCCAGGCGCCTCCTCCCTCACAGGCCGCCACGTTCTCGGCGATGCGCACATCACTGAGATGGACCACCTTTGACCCGTACACGACCACTCCGCCCCCGACGGTGTACCCGTCGTCGTCTGAGCTGCTGCAGGGCTCGATCATTGGAAGGAAGGTGTCGTTGCCATCCGATGGCAAGGTGTAGTAGCCGTCCGTCTTGGCCCACCAGCGCTCCGCTCCGAGCAGCGCTGTGATATCGAGCCCCGATCCCTGAGTGAACGTAAACCCCTGAATCAACGTCTTCTGACCCTCGACCTTCTCGATGACGATGGCAGGTTGCCCATCGGATGCGACCACCGTGGTGTCGTCTGCTGAGCCAACACTGATCAGGCTCAGGGGCTTGTCCAGGTACAGGCTCTCCTGGTACCTGCCCCGGGCTACGCAGATCAGGTCACCCGGGTTCGCCGCGTCGATGGCCTCCTGTATCGTGCGGTAGTCATCGTCGAATCGCCACTTGCTCACCGTCGAGCCGGGCTCACCATTTCTCAGCCGTGCGAGACAGCCCAGATCCCCCGGCTCCTCGTCCGTGTCTGTCGCGGGATCAACGCCCGTGTCTCCGCCAGGCGGGCCCCCTTCGGGTGCGTCGCGTATCCGTGTGCGGAGATACTCCTCCGTGACGATCTCACACCCACACAGGAAAGGCAGCACGAGGATCTTTGCGCGCTTCATGGGGACCTCTTCAGCGTTGGATACTCAGAACAACCAGCAGTTGTACCACCCGCGTCTGGTTCACGAGGCGGCTCGGAGAGCGGAAACAGGTGCAGATACACCTGCACCACCAGATCCCGCCGCCCCGGCAGCGACTCGGCCAGCGTGAGCAGCTCGGCCTGCGCGCGGGCGAAGGCCTCGTGCAGGCGCGGCAGGCCCTCGACGGGCATGGCCACCGTGATCGCGCCCAGCCGACTGCGCGCCTGAAACGCCGCTTGCTCAGGGTCGAAGTGGTCGGCGACCGCGCGGTTCACGCGCTCCAGCAGGCTGAAGTAGTAGTCTCTGACCACGCTGGCGGGCACCTGCTCCGGCGTGCGCAGCGGGCCCGGCAGGGGCTGGTCGCCCCCCAGGCGATGTCCCAGCGCCTCCAGGGCGCTCAGCGTGTGAGCGACCTGCTCGGCGGAGGCCGCCCCACGCAGCGCGGCCGCGATCCACTCCGGGTCGGATCGGAAGTCCTCGCGGCGCGCCAGCTCCAGCACGGCCAGCGTCCTCCAGTGGGACACCAGGCGCAGGCGCTCGGCGTCCATCACCTCCACCTGCCGTTGTACACGCGCGGCGGTCATCGCCTGATCGACGCGCTGGAGCTCGACCTCGGCGTCGCTCAGCGCCTTCCTGCAGACCTGCGCTCGCCGCAGCGTGCGACTCTTTGCGCGCGCGTCCTGGGTCTGGTCTGACGCCTCGGTCGCCTTGCGGAGAGCCTCTCGCGCGCGCTCCCGCGTCTGCTCAGCGCGCTCTCGCTGCATCATCAGCGACAGCCAGGCGTACTGCGCTTCCTCCAAGGTCAGCGCGACGCGCAGCTTCTGTGCCAGCGCGTCGGTGAGCCGGCGCCTGCGGCTGAGGATCTGCGCGAGCGTCGCGCTCGACGAGGCGCCAGCCAGCTCGGCCAGCTTCCGGTGTGAGAGGGGCGCACGGCCGGCCTTCACCCGGCGAGCGTTCTCGTCGTCGAACCAGTCCCTGAGGAAGAGGCGGTAGTCGGTGTACCGAAAGATGTCGGTCATGGTCTCTCGCTCGCCGCGGGAGTCGGCATATCCACCTTCACTTTTAGTTTCGAGTCAACGGAACCACTATTTCCCAGGCCGCGCCGTCCCCGACGGGCGAGTACAGCGCGCACCGGTCCACCGCCCGAGCCTGGGCCGTCAGCGCAGCCGCGCCGGCGCTCGCGCGGGCGACCTCTGCGCGCAGCGCCTCCAGCCCTTGGATCGGCGACGCCGTCCAGATCAGGCGCAGGCGCTCGGTCTCGGCGTCTCCAGAGAGGCGCAGCGCCTCACCCGCGGGGGGCAGCCGCGCCTCTCCCTTGGAGCCGACCGGCCAGGGGGGCTCGGGGGGCCGAGGCAGGACCAGCGCGGCCGGCGCCCCCGAGGGCTCCGAGATCAGGGCGAGGTAGCCGGGCGAAACCGGGGAGAGGGACAGGCTCACGGCCGCGCCCGACGAGAAGGCGTGGGTCGGCGGCACCGGCTCCCCATCCTCGAAGAGACACAGGATCACCGGGCCAGGAGCGCCACATCGGTCCGCGGCCCAGGGCAGCTCGGCGCGACCCGCGGGCACGTCCAGTCGGCCACCCAGCGCCGCGGACAGCTCGCCGACACTGCGCGCGCCGTCCCCGTCCAGATCGGCCACACACAACGGCGAGGACGCGCGGGGGACGCGCAGCGCGACCACGCCCGCCCGCGCGCGCGCCAGCCGGGCGAGGCCTTCGTCCAGCGCGGCGCTCGAGGTCTCGCCCATGCTGCCCTCTGGCTCGACCAGCACGATCACCCGACCTGCGGCGCTCTCCAGGAGCAGCGCCTCCAGGTGGTCCAGGGTGAGCGCCCCCCGCAGGCGCCCGGCCTGCAGGCGGACGTCGGCGCCCAGGAAGGCGACCTCAGCGCCGCCCGCCAGCGGCATCGAGAGCGCGATCACGAAGGTGTCCCGAGGCCCTGCCTTTGCGAGCTGATCGGCCAGCGCGGCCTCCAAGGCCCCAGCGGTGAGCGCCGGCCCGCTGAGCGCCCTCACGCGCGCGCCGCCCCCGCTCAGCGCCTCCACCAGGGGAGGGTCGGCCCGGCTCGACGCCACCACCGCGAGCACCTGCGCGGGCGCGAAGTCTTCCGGCACGACCACGCCGCGGGCCAGGGCCCCCTCCAAGGGGCGAGGCGCGCAGGCCAGCAGCGTAAGAAAGAGCAGGCTCAACGCCCCTCCCACAGCGGGAGGCGGTAGAGCGCCAGCTCTCCGGCCTCTCCCAGAGGCGCCTCGAGGCAGCCGGGCCGGGCGGCGGGCACGAGCTCGGCGAGCCGCAGCGGTCGTCCGCCCCGCGCGCCCAGGGTTGGGTCGCGCACCAGCCGGATGGCCTCGCCCGCGGGCGGGAGCGCGGCCTCTCCCCAGAGCACGAGGATCGCCTCGTCGCTGGACTCCAGGATCACGCCGACGCCTGCCGATTCGGCTGCGCTGACCAGCGCTACGGGGTCTGCACCCAACATGATAGGCGCGCCGTTCATCGCGATCTGCGTCACCGCACCGTCCTGGCTCTGCAGATACGCGCGCGCCTCCCCCGGCCGGCTGGACCGGGCCGTGAGGTGCAACGCCGCGCCTGCACCCGATCGGGCAGGGGCGAGGCACATCTCGAGGCGATCCGGCTCGCGAGACGCGCCCCAGGCGAGCAGCGAGAGCACCCCCGCCAGACCCAGGCCCACGGCGCGCCGTCCTGTCTGGCGTCGCGGCTGCGGGTCAGGCGCGACGGCGACCCAGCCGAGCGCACGCCAGACCTGGCGAAGGCCGAGGACGGGGAGCAGCCCGAGGCCCGTCGCCGCAGCGTGGGCCACGATGTCCTGCGGCAGGGGAAGGTTCGCCCCGGGAAACACGACCTTCTCCAGCGTCGCCGCCGCCGCAGCGCGGATCTTGATCGGCAGCGCGCCGACCGGCCGCAGGCCGCCGTCCAGACCGACCTCCCCCGTGAAGCCCCACCGCGGGACAGCCCGGCCCTCCAGCGCGGCGCGCGCCGCCACCGCCGCGGCCAGACCCAGAGACGCCCCCTGCACGTGAGCCAGGCGCGCGTCCTGAACGGGCAGCAGCTCCCAGCGCGCATGAAACAGGCGCGACTCGGCGTCGAGGCTGGCCTGAATGGCCTCGGCGACGCCCGCGATCACCTCGTCCGGCCAGCGCTGGGCGGTGCTCGCGCCAGGTGTCCCGGGGAACAGGCGGACCCGAACGCGCAGCAGGTGCCCCGCCGCGGTCGCGTCCGTCGCCAGCGCCAGCGCCTCGCCGATCCGGGTCTGCCCCTGAGCGGCCCGCCGGAGCAGCGCGGTGATCAGGGAGGTGTCGGTCCACTCCGCTCGCTGCAGCGCCGCGGCGATCTCCGCGCTGAGCGGAGGCGGGAGGGCCTCCAGCGGCTGGGCCAGGCGGGCGAGGGCGCTGGCCTGCGCCTCTACCCAGCGCCGATCGGCCTCGCCGATCTGCTCGTCATCCAGCGCATCCTGGAGCTGTCGCAGGTGATGAATCAGGCGCTCGCTCACGAATCTCCTGCCTTTTTTTCCGGTCTCCGCCCAGGGGCCCCTTCTTCAGAGATCAGGTCGAGCGCGCGTGGTGCGCGCCGCCCGCTGTCCCCACTGGAGGGCCCATGATGCGGTCTGTTGGTTCCTGGTCTCTGCTCTTCGCGCTCGCGCTGCTGGCGCTCCACCCCCGCCCCGCCCTCGCCGGCTTCTCGATAGGGAGCCCTGTAGGGAAGATATGCGAACATCCAACACGCTCACAGACGTCTCTTCAACAACACCCGGCTCCCGCGCCCGTCCCGCAGCGTCAGCTCGGAGGGCGGGCCGCCGAGGTCAGGGATGGGTACATCCTGGCCCAGGAACAGCGGGATCTGCTGCTCGGCTATCTCCAGCGAGTGCTCTCCTTCGCCGAGCTCCAGACGTGCGACGAGGCTCCCTGAGGCATCCCGGCTGAGCATGACCTGGAGCCCTGCCCCCAGGTAGCGAGCGGGGAGCGCGCCGCCCTCGGACGCCGCGGCCAGCCTCAGCCCGTCGCCCGGCGGGTCGAGCAGGTCGGGCGACCCATCGTCCATGAATGGATCTGCGGCCGCCACCTCCTCGGCGAGCGCGCGCACCTCGACCCGCGCTCGCGCAC
>CAZKWG010000215.1:0-10643 GCA_964556105.1 uncultured Enterobacterales bacterium
TGAAGATGTCGCCCCAGGCCGCCGCCTTGTCCATCGGCATGACGATGTTGCCTTCCAGCACCGCCTTGAGCGCCTGGGTGGGCTTCACCTCGGTCGCGCAGACGATGGCGCCCATGCCCTTGGCGCGCATGGCGACGCCGCGGCCGCAGTGGCCGTAGCCGCCGACGACGAAGTTCTTGCCGGCGAGCAGCACGCTGGTGGCGCGCAGGATGCCGTCCAGGCTGGACTGGCCCGTGCCGTAGACGTTGTCGAAGTCCCACTTGGTCTCGGCGTCATTGACAGCCATGACCGGGTACTTCAGCGCGCCGGCCGCCGCCATCGAGCGCAGGCGGTGCACGCCGGTCGTGGTCTCCTCGGTGCCACCGATGATCTCGGCCGCGAGGTGCGGGAAGCGCTGGTGGACCGTGTTGATCAGGTCCGCGCCGTCGTCCAGCGTCAGCGTGGGCCGGAACTCGAGGGTCTTGTCGATGGCCCAGTAGAACTCGTCGCGGTTCAGGCCGTGCCAGGCGTAAATGCTCACGCCCTCGGCCGCCAGCGCCGCGGCGATCTCGTCCTGGGTGGAGAGGGGGTTGCAGCCCGACCAGGAGAGCTCGGCGCCCGCCGCGATGAGCGTGCGGATGAGCACCGCCGTCTCTTTCGTGACGTGCAGGCAGCCAGCGATGCGCTGACCCGCGAGCGGCTTCGTCTTGCTGTACTTCTCACGAAGGGCCATGAGCACGGGCATGCGCGCCTCGGCCCACTCGATCTTCAAACGGCCGCTCTCGGCCTGGGAGAGGTCGCGAACCTTGAAATTGTCGGCCACTGGATCCTCCTCGACGTGGGTGCGCGTCCTCATCCCCCTCTTCCCGGTCCAGGGCCGGGGGGTGCCAGCGCGGGGGCCGACATTCTATACCGTCTTTCAATCGCGCGCCGCTCCGAACTCAGCGCAGGTCAAGATCCACCTCCTGGGTTAGAGAGGCGCTCCACGACACGTCTCCCGCGCCGACCACGTCGAGGTCCCCGCATGGCCAACGATGACAGCCCCTACGAGCACCGGGCCGCGCGCGCCGCGTCCGAGATCTCGCGTATCAACGCCTTCTTCCCCATCCTCCCCGGGCTGGGCAACCGCTGGGCCGCCACCCGCCCCTTCGAGGGCATGACCATCGGCGTCTCGGCGCACCTGACCACGATCACGGGCGCGCTGCTGCGCGAGCTCTGTCTGGGCGGCGGCACCTGGGCCGTCGCCGGCGTGAGCGAGGCCACCACCGATCACGCCGTGGTGGACCTCCTGCGCGACAGCGGCGTCCACGTCTACACGGCGGGATCACGTAAGGACGCGCTGCTGCAGGTGCTCGACCACAACCCGGTCCTGCTCGCCGACGCGGGCGCCGACCTGCTCGCGACGTTGCTCCGACGCCGTCCGGAGCAGGCCGCCGAGATCCGCGGGGCCGTCGAGGTCTCGAAGAGCGGCGTGGATCAGCTTCGCGGCCTGCACCTGCCCTTCGGCGTCGTGAACATCAACGACAGCCGCCTGAAGGAGGCCGTGGAGAACCGCCACGGCGTCGGCGAGGGCCTCTGGCATGCCGTTCAGGCCATGACGGGCATGCACCTCTCCGGCCGCCGCGTGGGCGTCGTCGGCTACGGCCCGGTCGGACGCGGCGTGGCGGCCTATGCGCGCGCCGCGGGCGCCGCGGTGGAGGTCATCGAGCTCGACCCTGTCCGCCGCCTGGTCGCCCACTACGACGGCTACCCCACGCCATCGCTGGAGGAGTGCCTGGGGCGGGTGCGCATCCTGGTGACCAGCACCGGCCGCAAGGGCGTGATCCGCGCCGATCAGCTCCGCGACAGCGGGGACGGTGTGGTGCTGGTGAACGCCGGCCACGGCCGCGACGAGATCGACGTCGAGGGCATCCGCAAGGCGGCCGTCATCGTGGACCACGTCGCCGACCACGTCGTACGCTACGGCCTCGAGGCCGGTCCCAGCGTCGTCGTGCTCGCCGACGGACACCCCCTGAACATCGTCGCGAACGCCGGCAGCCCCGAGCCCGTGCTCCTGCACTTCGCCGTCCTCGGCCTCACGCTGGAGTGGCTGACCCGCCACGCCATCCCGCCGGGAGAGCACCCCGCCCTCGCCGCCATCGAGAACGAGGCGGCCGAGCTCGCGCTGCGCGCGCTGGGGAAAGCCCATGGCTGATCCCACGGAGTCCCGCGCGCTCTTCCAGCGCATCATCGATCACCTGAAGCGCGAAGAGGGCGCCGCGGTGCTCGCGCTCGCCCCCGACGCGCTCGAGGCGTCCAAGGACAACCCCGCGCTGCGGGCGCGCGTGCTGGCCTGGCTGGGTCAGGCCGAGATGTTCGTCGGGAACTTCAAGGGCGCCACCCAGGCGGTCCGGCAGGCCATCCAGATGGCGCAGGCGCAGGAGGACAACCAGGCGGTGCTCCAGCTCCGCAGCTTGCTCGCCCAGATCACGATGCGCCGGCAGGCCGCGCTGCCCGCCGTTCCCCCGACCGAGCTGATGGACACCCCGCTCTTTCGCGCCGACGCGGCGATCTCGCGGGGGGCCTACGAGGAGGGCGAGGCGCTGGCGCGCGCGGTCGTCGAGGCGGGCAAGGCCTCGGGCGATCCTCGCGATCAGGTCCTCGCGCTGCTGGCCATCGCGCGCATCCCGGGCAAGGCGGAGCAGGCCATCGCCGAGGCCGCTCAGGTGGCCGACGCGTCCTCGGACATGAACCTGGTGAGCGCCGTCGCGCGCGCGGCGAAGTCGGTCGGCCTGGAGATCCCGGCGAAGGTCTTCTGATCTCGGGCACGCGCCGCGACATGACCTTGACAGTCACGACGAAGTGACTAATCTGGTCATGTCGCTCCGAGGTGACCATGCTCGTCTCCGTCTCCGAGCTCAAAGCCCAGCTCTCCGAGCAGCTCCGCCACGTCCGAGAGGGCGAGACGCTGCTCGTCACCGACAGGGGGATCCCCGTGGCCAGGATCATGCCAGTCGAACCCATGGATCGCCACGAAGCTGAGCTCCGTCAGCTCCTCGAGGCCGGGCAGCTCCGTCCGGGCACCGGCGCGCTCGATGAGGCGTTCTGGTCCCTGCCCATGCCGGGCGATCCGGACGCTGGCGTTCGCGCGGCGCTCCAGCAGGAGCGAGAGGGGGGCTGGTGATCTTCTGGGACACCTCCGCTGTCGTGCCGCTGCTGGTGCGGGAGCCCGCTACGGATCGCGCCTGCGCGCTGCTTCGCCGCGGGGACACGGCCATCGTCTGGTGGGGCAGCGTGCTCGAGGCCTGGTCGGCGCTCTGTCGGCGGGAGCGGGAGCAGCACCTCTCGGCGGCGGATCTCGCCCTCGCCCGGCAGCGCCTCGAGCTGCTCAGCCAGAGCTGGCACGAGATCGCCCCCTCGGACGTGGTGCGCGAGCACGCCGAGAACCTGCTTCGGCGGCACCCGCTGCGCGCCTCGGACGCGCTGCAGCTCGGGGCGGCCCTCACCCTCGCCCGCGGGCGCCCGAAGGGTCACCGCTTCGCGACGCTGGACCTCCGGCTCCGCCAGGCCGCGCGTGGCGAAGGCTTCGAGCTGCCCCTGGGAGAGCCCTGAGCGCGTGGCCCACCCCCTCCCGCGACGATAGAAGCCCCGGCCCCGGAGCTGCGCCATGGCCGTCAATCGTGCCGAGCTGATCGATCAGAACTTTCGCGGCCTCGTCGCGTCGCTGCTCCCCTCCCCTGCGCGGGACGATCTCGACGCCCCGGTGCGCGCCGGGTCCAGCCTGAGCGCGCGCCTGGCGCTGGAGCTCTTCGAGTCCATGCTGGGCAGTCGGCACCTGGACTACGCGGCGCGGGAGATGCGGGCGCGCAACGAGGGCTTCTACACGATCGGCTCGACGGGGCACGAGGGCAACGCCGCTGTCGCCGCCGCGCTGCGCCCCACCGACATGGCCTTCCTGCACTACCGATCCGGCGCCTTCTTCGTGCAGCGCGGTCGTCAGGTGCCCGGCGCCACGCCGCTGATGGACGTGCTGCTGGGGCTCGCCTCCTCCTCGGACGAGCCCATCGCCGGCGGACGGCACAAGGTCTTCGGCTCGAAGCCGCTGTGGATCCCGCCGCAGACCTCCACCATCGCCAGCCACCTGCCCAAGGCGGTGGGCACGGCCTTCGCTCTGGGCCGCGCCGCGCGGCTCGGCCTGCCCACGCCCATCCCGAAGGACAGCGTGGTCGTCTGCACCTTCGGCGACGCCTCCTCGAACCACGCCACGGCATGCACGGCCTTCAACGCCGCGGCGCTGGCCAGCTTCCAGAACCTGCCCTGCCCCGTGCTCTTCGTCTGTGAGGACAACGGGATCGGCATCAGCGTGCGCACCCCGGACGACTGGGTCCACGCGCGCTTCTCGGCCCACGCGGGCCTGCGCTATTTCCAGGCGGACGGGCTGGACCTTCCGGACGCCTGGGACAACGCCAGCGCCGCCGTGGACTGGGTGCGCCTGCATCGTCGCCCGGCCTTCCTTCACCTTCGCACGGTCCGCCTGCTCGGGCACGCCGGCTCCGATGTGGAGATGACCTACAGGCCCACCGACGAGATCGCCGCGCTGGAGGCCCAGGATCCGCTCCTCTCCACCGCCCGGCTCCTCGTGGGCGAAGGCTGGCTCAGCCCGGAAGAGGCGCTCGGGCTCTATGACGAGATCCGGGAGCGCGTGGCCGCCCTGGCCGCAGAGGCCGGCCGCCGCCCGCGCCTGCGCAGCGCCGTAGACGTGATGCGCCCGCTGGCGCCGCTGGATCCCGCCGCCGTGGCCGCCGAGGTCGCGCGCCCGGTGGACGAGGCGGCCCGCCGCAGCTTCCACGGCCGCCTCCCGGAGGAGGAGGGCCCTCGCCACCTCGCCGTGAACATCAACCGCGCCCTGGGCGACCTGCTGCTGAAGTACCCGGAGACCTTCCTCTTTGGCGAGGACGTCGGCAAGAAGGGAGGCGTATACAACGTCACCGCGGGGCTGCAGGCCAAGACCGGCGTGGCGCGGGTCTTCAACACCGCCCTCGACGAGACCAGCATCCTCGGGCTGGGCATGGGCTTCGGCCACCTCGGGCTGATCGCGCTGCCGGAGATCCAGTACCTGGCCTACGTGCACAACGCCATCGACCAGCTCCGCGGAGAGGCGTGCTCTCTCCAGTACTTTTCGCAGGACCAGTTCCAGAACCCCATGGTCGTGCGCATCGCCAGCCTCGCCTACCAGAAGGGCTTCGGCGGGCACTTCCACAACGACAACGCCCTCTCCGCGCTGCGCGAGATCCCCGCCCTCCTCATGGCCGCCCCCAGCAACGGTGAGGACGCCGCCGGCATGCTCCGGACGCTGGTGGCCGCCGCGCGCGTCAACGGCCGGGTCAGCACCTTCCATGAGCCGATCGCGCTGTACATGACGCGCGATCTCTACGAGCCGGGCGACAACCGCTGGGCCTTCCCCTACCCGGACCTGGATCACCACGTCCCAGTCGGCAAGGCGCGCACCTGGACGGAGCATGCCGGGCCCGACGGCGAGGCGGATCTCACGATCGTCAGCTATGGCAACGGCCTGTGGATGTCCCTGCGCGTCGCCCGAAAGCTCAAGGCTGAGCTCGGGATCCGCGCCCGCGTCGTCGATCTGCGCTGGCTCAAGCCCCTGCCCCTGGACGACCTGGAGGACGAGGTGCGCCGCACGGGCCGTCTGCTCATGGTGGACGAGTGCCGTGAGCGGGGCGGACCCGGGGACGAGGTGATCGCCCGGCTCGTCGAGCGTGTGCCCGGCCTGCGCAGCCGGCAGGTCCTCGGGCTGGACTGCTACATCCCGCTGGGCGACGCCGCGAACCTGGTGCTGGTGCAGGAGCCGGACATCGCGGCCGCTGCCCGCGATCTGATGGAGCGCCCATGACTCCCCGTCGCGCCTTGATCGTCTGCCCGGGCCGCGGCTCGTACGGCCGGGACAGCCTGGGCTCCCTCGCCGGCCTGAGCAGCCTCGCCCTCGACACCTTCGACGCGTACCGCCAGCGCCTCGGCCGACCTGCCGTGCGCGCCCTCGACGCGGCCGGCGTCTACCAGGCGCGCAGCCACGTCGCGGGAGAGAACGCCTCGATCCTCACCGCGGGCGCGAGCCTCGCCGATCTGGAGCAGCTCGACGCCAGCCGGGTGCGCCCCGTCTGTGTCGTCGGGAACTCCATGGGCTGGTACACCGCGCTGGGAGTCGCCGGCGCGCTCAGCCTGGCGGACACCGCGCGCCTGGTCGAGACGCTCGGGCAGTATCAGGCGAACAACGTCATCGGCGGCCAGATCCTCTACCCGCTGGTGGGCGAGGACTGGCGCCCTGACCCGACCCGGGAGGACGCGGTCCAGCGGGCCCTGGCCTCGACCGCGGACCTGTTCTGGTCCATCCACCTGGGCGGTCAGGCGGTGCTGGGCGGCACTGACGCGGCGCTGGATCAGGCGATGGCGCGGCTCCCGCCCGTGAGCCTGGGCACGACCGCCTTCCCGATGCGCCTGCCCTACCACTCCGCCTTCCACACCCCGCTGATGGCGGCGACCTCGTCCCGGGCGCAGGCGGATCTCGCCGATCTGAGCTTCCGCGCGCCGCGCCTTCCCCTGGTGGACGGCGCCGGCCGGATCTGGCGCCCGCGGCTGGGTGACCCGCAGGGGATCCGCGACTACACGCTGGGCGAGCAGGTGGTGGACGCCTTCGATCTCGGGCTGGCGATCCGCGTCGCCCTGCGCGAGTACGCCCCCGAGATCATCGTCCTCCCCGGCCCGGGGTCCAACCTGGGCGGCGCCATCGCGCAGGCGCTGATCGCCGAGGGCTGGTCTGGCCTTCATCGGCGAGAAGACTTCCTCGAACGTCAGGCCAACGATCCTGTTTTGATCGCCATGCGGCGACCGGAGCAGCGGGCGCTGGTCGCCTAGATGTCTCCCTCCCTGCTCCTCGAGGCGCTCGGCCTGAAGGACGTAGACCGCGCCGGCTGGCTGCGCGTGGGCGTTCAGCACCCTGAGTCGGTCGCCGCTCACAGCTGGGGCATGTCCTTCCTGGCCCTCGCCCTCTGCCCGCCTGAGCTGGACCTCGCCCGGGTGCTGGCCATCGCGGTGCTGCACGACCTCCCCGAGGTGCGCGTCGGCGATCTTACCCCCCACGATCCGGTCGGCCCCGCGGAGAAGACCCGCCGAGAAGAGGAGGCCGCCCGCGCGCTCCTCAGCGAGCGCCCCGACCTGCTGGCCCTCTGGCGCGAGTACGAGGAAGAGCAGACCGAGGAGTCGCGCTTCGTGCACGCCCTGGACAAGCTGGACATGGCGCTCCAGGCGCTGCGCTACGCCGAGCGCGGCGCCGACACGGAGGAGTTCATCGCCAGCGCCCGCAAGCGGCTCACGCCAGCGCTGACGGAGATCCTCCACCAGCTCCGCCGCTGATCGTCACGATCAGCCCGGCGGCCAGCGCATGGCGCGCCCGCCCAGGACGTGGACGTGCAGGTGGGGCACGCTCTGGCCGCCATCGGCGCCGATGTTGGTGACCAGGCGATAGCCGCCCTCCTCCAGCCCCAGCCGTCGGGCGACCTCGGCGGCGGCCAGCATCACCCGCCCGAGCAGCAGCGCGTCCTCCGGGCCGGCGTCCGCCACGCTCACCAGCGGCTTGCGCGGCACCACCAGCACATGGACCGGAGCCTGGGCGTGGATGTCGCGAAACGCGACGACGTGCTCGTCCTCATAGACCTTGTCCGCGGGGATCTCTCCCGCGATGATCCGTGCGAAGATCGTCATCTCTCTGCTCCTCACCCGCTCGGGGGAGGAGTCAGTAGCGCGCGGTCAGCGGCAGGACAAGGATCCCGTCCTTGTGACGAGGACCGGCGACGATGAAGGTGCCGTTGCGATTCACCGAGAGGGTCGTGTCGAGCAGCTTGTTCGAGCCCTGGGTGATCTCCACGCGCATCCTGGCCTTCTGGTCGTCCCGCGAGAGCACCGTGACGCTGACCTTGCGCCCACCCTCGATGGAGAAGGACTGGTTGCCGTTGGCGCTCAGCGTCGCCTGCTGGCTGTCCAGGAGCTGGTAGCCCGAGTACTTCAGGTTCGAGAGGTAGCGCGTGAGGTTGCCCAGTCGAGGGTCAACGCCCGTCTGCGAGGAGGTCGCGAAGACCACCATGATCTGGACGTTGACCTTGCCCGCGGGGATGGCGGCGGCGGCGGGAGCTGCGGCCGGGGTCGCCGGCTGCTGGGCCGAGGGGCCGGGGGCAGGCGCCACAGGCGCGGCGACGGGCGCGCGAGGGCGGGGGCCGCTCTGCGCGAGCGCCGTCGAGGAGAACGCGCCGAGGAAGAGGATGGCGGCGAGGGTGGCGAGCGTTCTCACAGGGTCGCTCCTTGGTCCTGGGCGGGGACCTCTTCGATGAAGATGATGGTCGGCGCGTCCTCGTCGAACTGGAGGACCTGCACCATGGTGTCCGCAGCGTCCGACGAGATGTCCTCGATCTGGACGTGGTTCACCGGCGACATCCGAAAGCTGACCGCGCCCGCGTCCTCGGGGAGGGTCGGGAAGCTGAGCAGCAGCGCGGCGGCGGCGGCGAGGCCAAAGGCCGGCAGGCTGAAGGACTGAAGCCAGCGCAGCCAGCCGGAGGGCTCCGCGGCGGCGGCGCGGGCGCGGGGCTGCACGTCGGCGAGCACCGCAGGGACCACGTTGACCGCTCCGGCCTCGGCGATGACGGCCTCGCGCAGCAGCGCGCCGCTCCAGCCGGGGACATGCTCCGGATCGACGCCAAGCTGACGCGCGACGGCCGGCCAGACGTCCGGGGCCACGCCGCGCTCGTGGGCGACCGCCTCGTGCAGGCTGGCGGAGACGCTGGCGAAGGCGCCGACGAGCTCACGCGCCTGGGCGTCGGTGGCGAGGCGCGCGGCCACACGCTCCCGGCGCTCGCCGCTGAGCTGACCGTCGGCGAAGGCGGAGAGCCAGGCGTCCTCGGGCTCGAGCGCGTCCATCACGCTCGCGCTCACATCGACGGAGCCGGCCTCGAACGAGAGCGCCTCTCGGAGCAGAGCCGCCTCGTCCGCCGATTCCAGGCCGGCCGCGAGCTCGTCGAGCTCTTCGGGCGTGGCGAGGCCATCTGCGGCGCGGGTGGCCAGGTGCTCGAGGCGCTCCATCGTCATGACGCTGCTCCTGGGGTCGCGCCGCGGGCCTCGCCGGCCCACGTACACGAACTCTGTGCCTGGGACGCACGAGCAGCCCGTTCATTCAATGTTCCACGCAATTTCATGCGCGGTCTTCCGTCAGCGCTGCCTGCAATTTTTTGCGCGCGTAGAACAGGCGGCTCATCACCGTGCCCTCGGGGATGTCCAGCACGTCCGAGATCTCCTTGTAGGAGAGGCCGTCCACCTCGCGAAGCACGACGATCTGGCGTTGATCCTCTGGTAACGCCTGGAGCGCGTCCAGCAGCTTCGCGTGCAGGCGCTTGCGCTCGAGATGTCGGGCCGGGCCGTCCCGGTGGGCGCCCTCGCTCATCGCGCCGCCCATCTCGCGCGTCGCCACGCCCTCCTCGAAGGCCTCGTGGGCGCGCTGCTTCTGACGGCGCAGGTGGTCCACGCCGACGTTCATGGCGATGCGGTAGACCCAGGTGTAGAAGCTGCTCTGCCCCTGGAAGCGCGAGAGGTTCTGAAACGCCCGCACGAATGTCTCCTGGGTGAGATCGCGGGCGTCCTCGCGGTTGCGCAGCATCCCGTAGAGCACGGCGTAGACCCGCTCCTGATAGCGCTCGACGAGGGCGCGATAGGCGCCCGTGTCGCCGGCCAGCACCACGCGGACCACCTCGGCGTCCGAGCCGCGGTCGAGCCCGAGCGCGCCGCCGATCAGCGGCACGAGCGCGCCGATCAGCGCACCAGCAACGCTCCACACCGCTTCCAGCTGCATCCGCTCCTCCCAGGCTCTGGAGCATACCAACACACGAGCGCGCCTACCGCATCACGTACGGTCCCGACGCGCCAGATCAATGGGCCTCGCCCCAGGTCCGACCGTGGCCGGTGTCCACCACCAGCGGCACGGCGAGCTGGTCCACGCCCTGCATCTCCTCGATGATCGCCGCGCGCGCCAGCTCGAGCTGGTCATCGGGCACCTCGAGGATCAGCTCGTCGTGAACCTGAAGGATCAGCTTGCAGCGCGGCAGATCGCGCTGCAGGCGCGCGTGGACCCGGATCATCGCCAGCTTGATCAGGTCGGCGGCCGTGCCCTGGATGGGCGTGTTCATGGCGATGCGCTCGGCGAAGCCGCGCTCGTTCTGGTTGCTCGACTCCAGGTTGCGCACGGGCCGGCGGCGACCCCAGCGGGTCTCGGCGTAGCCGGTCTCGCGCGCTCGGGCGATCGAGCCGTCCATATAGGAGCGCACCTGCGGATAGCGGGCGAAGTAGCTCTCCATGTAGCCAGCGGCCTGCTTGCGGTCGATGCCCAGCTCGCGGGCCAGCCGGAACGCGCTCATCCCGTAGATCAGCCCGAAATTGATCGCCTTGGCGGCGCGGCGCTGGTCGGAGCTGACCTCCTCGATGGGCGTGCCGAAGATCTCGGACGCCGTGCGCCGGTGGATGTCCTCGCCCTTGCGATAGGCCTCCACCAGCGGCCCCTCCTGGCAGAAGTGCGCGAGGATGCGCAGCTCGATCTGCGAGTAGTCGGCCGAGAGGAAGACGTGGCCCGGTCGCGC
>CAZKWG010000216.1:0-10587 GCA_964556105.1 uncultured Enterobacterales bacterium
AGTCGGGCGGGCGGACGGGCAGGAGGTCAACGATACGGGCACGGACCCCACCGACGCCGACTCCGACGACGACGATCTGTGCGACGGCGACGAGGTGTTGATCTACGGCACCGACCCCAGCGACGCCGACTCGGACGACGACGGGCTCACCGACGGCGACGAGATCAACACGACGACCACCGACCCGAACGACGCCGACACCGATGACGACGGGCTCACCGACGGCGACGAGGTGAACACCCACAGCACCGATCCAACCAACGCCGACTCGGACGGTGACGGGCTCTCGGACGGCGAGGAGGTCAACACCTACAGCACCGATCCCAACGACACCGACACGGACGATGGCGGCACGGCGGACGGCGTGGAGGTGCTGGCGGACGGCACGGATCCGCTGGACGGCAGCGACGACATCACCGACACGACGGACACCGACGAGGACGGGCTGACCGACAAGGAGGAGGACTTCGTCTACGGGACGGACCGCCTGGACGCGGACACCGACGACGACGGGCTCACGGACGGCGCGGAGATCCTCGACTACAGCACGGATCCGCTCGATGAGGACTCCGATGACGACGCGCTCACCGACGGGGAGGAGGTGGACGCCTACGAGACGGATCCCACCAACCCGGACACGGACGCCGACGGGCTCACCGACGGCGACGAGGTGCTGAGCTACGGGACCGACCCGACCCTGGAGGACACGGACGCCGACGGGCTCACCGACGGCGAGGAGCTGCTCTCGACGGGCACCTCGCCCACCGACGCCGACTCCGATGATGACGGGCTCACCGACGGCGCCGAGATCCGCGAGCACGACACGGACCCGCTCGATCCGGACACGGACGACGGCAGCGTCTCGGATGGCGACGAGATCGCGGCCGGGACCAACCCGCTCGACCCGAGCGACGACGTCCCCGAGGAGCCCCACACCGGCGACACCGGCGAGACGGGAGACACGGGAGAGACGGGCGACCCGGACACCGCAGAGACGGGCGAGACCGGCAGCCCGGACACGGCGGAGACCGGAGGTGGCGACGAGACGGGGATCGCCGGCGAGGACTACAAGGGTGGCGGCGGCTGCGCCTGCGCCACAGCCGAGGCGCCGACGCCGAAGCTGGGCCTGCTGGCCGGGCTGCTCGCCCTGGTCGGGCTGCGGCGGCGCGCGCGGAGCTGAGCGATGCGGGCGAATCGATGAGGCCTGACGCGTGCCGAGCGACCGGCGCGCGTTAGGTCCTCTCGATGAGACCGCCTCTGATGAACGCTCTCTGCGCTGCCCTCGCGGCCCTCGCCATGGTGTCCACCGCGCCGGCGCGCGCGGCGGACGCCGGGATCGTCTTCCTCGGCGACAGCGGCAGCGGCGACCACAGCCAGATCAAGGTCGCCGCGGAGATTCGGGACTTCTGCGCGGGCTCCGCGACCTGCGACGGCGCGATCCTGCTCGGGGACAACTTCTACCCGGACGGGGTGAGCGGACCCGACGACCCACAGTGGAAGAGCGCCTTCCTCGAGCCCTACGGCGGCTCGGGCCTTCGTTTCCACCCCGCGCTGGGCAACCACGACGTGGTCTTGAGCGGCGACGCGCAGGTCGGCTGGCAGGCCCCCGCCGAGGCCGGGGTGGTCTGGGACATGCCTGCCCGGCGTTATACCTTTGTTACAGGCCCGATCACGCTGATCGCCCTGGACACGACCCAGCCAGACCGCGCCCAGCGCCGCTGGCTGCGTCAGGCGATCCGCGCCGCGGAGACGCCCTGGGTCGTCGTCTACGGGCACCACCCGCTCTGGTCCGGCGGCGCGCACGGGGACACCGAGGCGCTGCGCTCCTACAAGCGTGTGTTGAAGCGCGCGGATCTTTATCTGTCCGGTCACGACCATGACGCCCAGATCATCCAGCGCGCCGGGCTGGTGCAGGTGGTGATGGGGACGGGTGGCGCCGCGGTGCGCCCTACAGGCGAGACGAAGGGCACGCGGTACGCGGCCTCTCACCAGGGCTTCGGCTACCTGAGCGCCACCGATGATCTGCTGACGATCGCCGTGATGAGCATGGACAGCGGGCTCGCCTGGATCGGCGCCTGGAGCCAGCGCAGCATCGATGACCCGGCCGTGAACCCCGCCGCTCCGCTCGCCGCTCCAACCGCCGTCGAGGCGCCTGTCGCCCCCACCCCGTCGGAGACGCCATGAGCCCGACCGGACCGCGCGTCCTTCATGGAAACCGGGGCTTTCACCTCGAGCTGCCCGACTGGGTGCCGGCGGGGAGCCTGGGGCGGCTGGCGATGGAGAGCGGGGTGGGAGAGGGCGGCCTGAGGCCCTCGCTGCGCGCGCAGGGCGGCGGCAAGGAGGCCATCGTCGGGCTGGAGGCCCTGGCGGGAGAGGGCGAGGCGCTGCAGGCCCTGGAGCCGCTGATCGGACCCGTCGCCGAGCAGATCGAACCCCTGCTGCTGAGGCTGGACGACGGGCTCGCCGAGCCCTGCCTGACGGCGGCCCTGGCTGGCCAGGGCTGGTATCGCCTTCGGCGCGAGGACCTGGGCGCACTACAAGCCTGGCTGGAGGTGTCCACCACGCGCGAGCGGGACGCGCTGCCCCTGCTCGCCCATGCTGTCCTGCAGCATTGCCGCGCCCACGACCTGCCCCGCCTGGAGATCTCCGAGCAGCGGCCGGGCATGCTCCTCGAGGACGCCTGGGCGCAGATTCAGGCGGAGGCGGCGCAGCTGCAGGAGTCGCGCCCCTCCCCCAACCGTCGCTTCGTACGCGGCCTCCTCGCCCTCTTCGCCGGCGACGCCCGCTCGGCCGAGCGCGAGCTGGCGGCGTCGAGCGTCGGTGGCGAGCGGAGGGCGGAGCGCTGGCTGCCCATCGCCCGGAAACAGGCGTTACAACAGCCTCGACCGGATCCACATTACCAGAGCGCTGTCCGCGCGCCGCCCTCGCCCGAGCTGCTGGCGAAGCTGGCCCTGGAGCGCCACGTCGATCCCAGCATAGACAAAAAACCATGGCGTAACCGTGTGTTACTGCTCATCGTGCTGCTCGGGGCCGCCCTGCTCTGGTTGATGGACCAGCGCTTCAGCGCCGCGGCCGACGCCCTGAACGAGCAGACCGAGGCGCTGGACGAGGCCCCCTGAGCGCCTCAGATGGCCTCGAAGGTCATCTTCAGGCCGCCCTTCGGCTTGAGCGTGCTCGCCGCGGCGGGCACCACCGTCTGGCCGGGCACGAGGCGGGCGCGGAAGCGCTGCACGATCTGCACGGTGGCCAGCATCCCCTCCATCATGGCGAAGTGGTTGCCGATGCACATCCGACCGCCGGCGCCGAACGGGATGTAGGAGAGCCGGTGCCGGGCGGCGATGGCCTCCGGCTCGAAGCGCTCCGGGTCGAAGCGCTCCGGGTCCTCCCAGTGGAGCGGGTCGCGGTGGGTGAGGAAGGGGCTCACCAGCAGGCTGGTGCCCGGCGCGATGGACCGGCCGCCGACCTCGGCGCCCTGCGCGACATAGCGAGGGAAGATCCAGGCGGGCGGGTACAGCCGCATGGTCTCCTGAAGGACCTTCTTCGTGTAGGTCAGCCGCGGCAGGTCGTCCGCGGTCGGGCGGCGGTCGCCGACGACGTGCGCGATCTCGGTCCGCAGGCGCGCGTCCACCTCCGGGTGCTGGTCGAGCACGTAGAGCAGCCAGGTGAGCGTGATCGCCGTGGTGTCCAGGCCGGCGACGAAGAGGGTGACGAGCTGGTCGCGGATCTCGCGATCGGTGAGCGGGGCGCCGGCCTCGTCGCGCGCCTCGATGAGCAGCGAGAGCAGGTCGGAGCGCCCCCCTGGGGCCGCCCGGCGCTCGGCGACCAGGCCCATCATCGCCTCGTCGATGGCGGCGATGGAGGCGAAGAAGGCGCGGCTCCCCGGCAGCGGGAACCAGTCGGGGAGGAAGTAGGTGAACAGCCGCACGTTCATCGCCTGGAAGGCCGTCACGAGGTGCGCGCCCAGCTCGGACGCCTTCTCCAGGCTCAGGCTGGTGCCGAACATGCTCTCCATGAGCACCCGCTGGGTGATCAGCGTCATCTCGGCGCCGACGTCGACGGGGGCGTGGGTGCGCTCCTGCATCCGCGCGAGCTGGTCGTCGATGGCCTGCACCATCAGGCCGGAGAGGCCGTTCACGTAGCGCGGCGTGAACAGCGGCTGCATGAGCTGGCGCTGGCGCTTCCAGACGTCGCCGTCGCTGGTGACCAGCCCGTTGCCCAGCAGCGGGCGCGCGGCCTTCCACATGCCGCCCTTGGTGTAGCTGCGGGCGTCATCCAGGAGCACCTGCTGCAGGTGCTCGGGCTGGGTGACGACGGGGACCTTGACCGGCCCCAGCTTGAGCGAGAAGAGCTCGCCCGGGTGCGCGCGGGCGGCGGCGAGCATCGTGCCCGGGCCGTCGCGGAGCATGGCCGGCAGCGCGCCGAGGAGCGGGAAGGAGCCCACGGCGACGGGGGCGGGCAGGGCCCGCGTCTGGGCGGCGACGGGGAGGCGGTTGGCGGTGGTGGCGGTGGTGGCGCTCATGGCGATCTCCGAGGGGTGAGGTCGGAGAGGGTAGATGCAATGGGTGTGCCAGCTACCTCTTATGGGACCGATTCAGGATATACGCATGGAATATTATTTTGATATCAAACGAATAGCGTCTCGAATCGACGCGCGCGCATGCGCGCTCATCCCCGCACGGCCGGCGGCGGCAGCTCCAGCGCCCGCACGACCCAGGGCAGGGCCCGCTCGAGCTGGACCCGCTGGATGTGGCGGACGCGCGGCGCGTGAGGGAGGGTCGGCAGGCCGGCGCAGGCGGCGAAGAAGCCGCTGACCAGCGCCGCCAGCGCCGCCTCCTGAGGCAGCACCTCCCAGGGGGGCGGGCCTCCCTCCGCCCAGAGGCTGGGCAGCCAGAAGGCGATGTCGAAGGTCGGGTTGCCGACCTGGGCCCAGTTCCAGTCCACGATGAGCGTGCGCGCGCCGTCGAAGCAGAGGTTGTCGCTGCGAAGATCGCGGTGTAACAGCCGTTCTCCGTCGAGCGGCGCGGCTTCCTCGGCGGCGATCAGGGCGGGCAGGTGGCGGTCGAGCCAGGCGGGCTCCGCGAGGCCCAGCCCGAGGAAGGGCGCGGGATCCTGCGCGACCTTGGACCAGCCGCAGAGCGCGTCCCTGCTGTCGGCGAGGCGAGAGAGCCCGGCGGGCGGCGGCGCGCTGGCCACGGCGGCCATGGTCGAGAGGACGCGCTCCACGTCACCCGGCGTCCAGGTGGGCGGCCAGCGCGCCGCGCCGAGATCCTCCAGCAGCAGGACCGGCCGCTCCCCGTCCTCCCAGGCGCGCACCTCCGCCAGCCAGGGCGCGCGCAGGCCGCCGTAGATCCGCCACTCGTCCCGCAGCCACCGCGCCGTGGCCTCGTCGGTGGCGTGCTTGAGGAAGGCGGCGCGGCCGTCCTCCAGGCGGAGGCGCCAGCGACCGGCGTGGGTGTAGCCGCCGGCGACCGGGACGGCCGAGACGACCGCGCCGCCCAGCAGCCGGGCCGCCTGGGCGGCGAGGAGGGGGTCCAGGCTCTTCATCGCTCACCCGTTTCGTTTCAAACAGTCCTTGTAACGTCGCTCAACGCTCTCCGCGAACCAGCGCGTGGTGCGGTCCTTGCGCAGCTTCGGGCTGTCCAGGGCCACGTCGGGCACGCTGGCGTAGGCGGGCTCAGCGCCCTTCTTCGCCGCCCAGCTCTCGCGCACGCGGCGCCAGGTCTCGGTGGACTCGAAGGCCAGCTCCTTCTCGCGCTTGACGTCGCGGCGGAGCTGCGTCTCCAGCAGATCGGGGGCGAGGCTGGCGCGCCAGGCGAGCAGGGCCTGCATGGTCTGCCCGTCCTTGTCGGTGGGACGCCCGCGATCGTTCCAGATGAGGAGATCGCCGTCCGGCGTCAGCTCGGCGCCGACCAGATCGCGCAGCATCCCTTGAAACGCGGCGTTACGGCTCGCGTACAGGCCGGCGTTGTAGTCGGCGAAGCGGTAGATGGGCCGCTCGTAGGCCGCCTCGTGGGCAAACAGGCGCAGCGTGCCGTAGAGCACCCCGCCGTCGATGGTGTAGAGGCGCTCGCGCACCTCCGCCGCGCTCAGGCCCTCCGCCCCGGTCTGAGCGAGGGCGAAGGAGACGCTCACCTGCATGGAGCCGGCGGTGCTGATCGGGTTCAGGCGCTCCTGCAGACGGGGAGCGAGCACGTCCAGCGCGCGGGCGAGGCGCGGCGCCTTCGCGGCGTGGTGGGCCTGCATGTCGCGGAAGAGGCGGTCCAGATCGCGCTCGGTGCGCACGCCCTCGAGCCGCGCACGAAAGCTCTTCGTCTCGCCCTCGGGCGTGACGTCCAGCAGCAGCCCGACCGCCGCCGGCCCCAGGAAGCCGAGCTTGTCCTTCGCCTCGACCTCCAGCTCCGCCATGACGATCTTCGCGAGGCCCGGCACCTCGGGGTCGGCCTCGTACCCGCTCTCCTGCTCGATGGTGGCCAGCACCTGGCAGACGTGGTCCTCGTCCGGGACGCGACCCGCCGCCACGAGCGCCCCGCGCACGGCGCTCGCCCAGGGCTGCTTGTCGGCCACGTCCTTGCGCACCAGCCCCACGATGGCGTCCACGCTGAGGCCCGGATCGGGGGCGGGCTCCAGGCCGGAGCAGGCCAGGGCCCAGAGGAGCGCGAGGGCGAGGACGGGGACGAGGCGCCTCATGTCCGACTCTCCAGGGCGATCTTCAGGCGAGCCATCCAGACCAGGACATAGCTCAGGCCCGCCAGCCGACCGAGCGGCCGGGCGCCCACCGCGCTCTCCTCGGAGAGCACCAGCTCCGGGCTGCCGGTAGAGACCACCCAGTAGCGGTCCCCCTCCGCGTTCGCCGGGCCGACGATGCGGTAGCCCTCCAGAAAGGCCGGCGCGCCCGCCGCGCTGCCGCCCAGCGAGGCCACGCCGGGCAATGAAACCCGATTGTACCGCCGAAAAAATGCGATGAGCTCAGGGTGGAGCCCCCCGGCCCAGGCCGGCGCCGCCCCGCTGGTCTCGACGTCGAGCATGCCGCTGGCCAGCGCCCGCTCCGCCTCCGACCGGGCCTCGGCCGCGGGGAGGGCCGCGACGGCGCGGAGCAGCTCCAGGCCGAGATCCGGCGCTCTCGCGCTGCGCTGCGTGAACTCGCGGAGCAGCCCGCCCACCAGCCCGAACCCGACCCGACCCCAGACGAAGAGCACAGGCACGAGCATGAGGGCGCAGACCAGCCCGCCCCACCAGTTCCCGGCATCACCGTCCAGCGTACACCTCTCCGCTGGTGCCTAACCCGCGACCGCGCGCCAGGGCTCGCGACAGGGCGCGGTGCTATGTTCGGGCCATGTCGATCCTCTTCGCGCTGGCGCTCTCCGGGGCTGCCGCCCTCGCCTCCCCTCCCCCGCCGCTGCGCCTCACGGAGCACCGCCCGCTGCGCTACGCGCTCGACCTGACCGTCGATCCGGCCCAGCCCACGCTCACCGGGACGGCGGAGATCACGGTGGCCCTGGACCACCGCACGCAGGAGCTCTGGCTGAACGCCGAGGACCTGTCGATCTCCAAGGCGACGCTGAGCGCGGGTGAGCTCACGCAGGAGGCGCGGCTGCTGGACGGGGACGACCAGACCGTGGGCTTCACCTGGGACGAGCCCGCGCGCGGCGAGGTAAAACTCAGGGTGGAGTACACGGCGCCGATCTCGGCCATCGACACCTCGGGCGCCTTCGTCCAACGCGAGGGCGAGGACGCCTACGTCTTCACGCAGATGGAGCCGCTGGACGCGCGCCGCGTCTTCCCCAGCTTCGATCAGCCGGAGCACAAGACGCCGTTCTCGGTGGTGCTGCACGTCCCGCTGGCCATGGTGGCCCACGCCAACGGGCCGGCGCTGTCCGAGACGCCCGGGCCGGAGGGCTTCAAGACGATTCGCTTCGACGAGACGCCGCCGCTGCCGACCTATCTGTTCGCCTTCGCCGTCGGTCCCTTCGAGGTCGTGCCCGCCGGCACCTGGGGGAAGAAGGGCACCCCGATCACCATCCTCACCCCGCGCGGGCGGGCCGCCGACGCCGCCTTCGCTGCCGAGGTGTCGGGGCCCATGCTGGAGGATCTGGAGACCTGGTTCGGCATCGACTACCCCTTCCAGAAGCTGGACCTGGTCTCCCTGCCCAAGCCCGTCGGCTGGGGCGCGATGGAGAACGCCGGGCTCGTCACCATGGAGCAGTCGCTGGTCATCGCGCGACCCGAGGACGACACCGCCGAGCGGCGCCGGGACTTCGCCGAGGTGATGGCGCACGAGCTGGCCCACCACTGGTTCGGGAACCTGGTCACCCCCGCCTGGTGGGACGATCTCTGGCTGAACGAGTCCTTCGCGACCTGGATGTCGCTCAAGGTCCTGGAGACGCGCTGGCCAGAGTGGCGGATGGACGTGACCCGCGTGGCCTGGCAGGGCGACGCCATGGGCGCCGACAGCCTGGCCTCCGCGCGGCGCGTGCGCGAGCCCATCCGCACCGTGGACGACATCGAGGGCGCCTTCGACGGCATCACCTACAGCAAGGGCAACGCCGTCCTGACCATGGTGGAGGGCTGGCTGGGGCCGGAGACCTTCCAGCGTGGTGTGCAGGGCTTCCTCGCCGCCCACGCCTACGAGAGCGCGACCTCCGACGACTTCGTGGCGGCGCTGTCGAAGGCCGCCGATCGGGACCTGTCCGGGGTCTTCGGCGGGCTGCTGGAGCAGTCGGGGCTCCCGGAGATCTCGTATACGTGCGCAGATGGCGTTACACCTGTGTTACACATGCAGCAGGCTCGCTGGCTCCCCGCGGGCCCGGAGCGCGCGCGCTGGGACCTGCCCGTCTGTGTGCGCTACCCCGTCCCGAGCGGGGAGCAGCGCGCCTGCGTGCTGCTGGAGCGCCGCGCCGGCAGCCTGCCCCTGGAGGGCGCCGCGCGCTGCTCGGACGCCATCGTGCTCAACGACGGGCAGCGCGGCTACTACCGGACGCGCTACCCCGAGCGCGCCGTCTCTGCGCTGCTCGCGGCCTCCTCGACGCTGAGCGTGCCGGAGCGCGTGGGCGTGCTGCAGGACGCCAGCGGCGCCGTGACCCGCGGAGAGCTGGCGCCGGGGGTGCTGCTCGGACAGCTCCCTGCCCTGCTGGCGCTGGGCGAGCGCCAGATCACCGAGGCCACGCTGAGCGTCGCCGCCGCCCTGGACGCGCACCTCGTCCCCGCTGAGCTACGGCCGAATTATGCCCGCTTCCTGCGCGACACCTACGGCGCGCTGGCCGCAGAGCTGGGGCTGATCGCCTCGCCGGAGGAGGACGAGGAGACGCGGATGCTGCGTCCGAAGGTGATCCGCCTGGTCGGGCTGGCGGGGGAGGATCCGGCGCTCGCCGAGGCCGCGCGGCCGCTCGCCGAGCGCTGGCTGAGCGCGCGCGAGGGGGTGGACCCGGAGATGGTGGCGGTGGTGCTGCAGATCGCCGGGAGAGACGGGGGCCTGGCCTGGTTCGAGCGCCTGCGCGACCAGACCCTGGCCGAGCCCGACCGCGTCCGCCGCGAGGCGCTGTTCGAGGCGATGGGTGGCCAGCGCGACGCCCGCGCCGTGACCGCCACCCTGGACTGGCTCACCTCGGGCGCGGTGGACGTGCGCGAGGCGACGGCCGTGGTCTTCGGCTTCCTGAACCACGAGGACACCGCCGCCGCGCAGTGGAGCTGGGCCACGGAGAACCTGGACAGGCTCGAGGCGCTCATCCCCAGCGCCGCACACGCCTACCTGGTCTACCTGGGCACCGGCTTCTGTTCGGAGCCCCGCCGCCAGGAGGTCGAGGCCTTCTTCGCGCCGCGCGTCGGCCGCTATGTTGGCGGCAGACGGGCGCTGGCGCAGGCCCTGGAGGAGATCAGCATCTGCACGGAGAGCCGCGCCCGCCAGGAGGAGGGTGTACGCCGCTTTCTGCTCGACTCAGGCGCGCCCTGAGCGCTCGACCCGGCGCCGCCGACCCAGGCCCGCGCCCAACACAAGGAGCGCCGCGAAGCTGTCCAGCCCGTAGGAGCAGCCGCCCGCGCTCGTCCCGTCCTGCCCTCCGCCCTCCGGGTTGTCGCGGACCAGCGGATCGGTGCCGTTCTCGGCCTCCTCCCCGTCGGACACCCCGTCGCCGTCCGAGTCTGCATCATCCGGGTCTGTGCCCAGCTCGATCTCGTCCTGGGTCGAGATCCCGTCCTCGTCCGGGTCATCGTCCTCGCTGAAGCCGTCGCAGTCGTTGTCCAGGCCGTCATCCAGCTCGGGGGCGTCAGGATAGACCGTGGCATCCTCGTCGTCGCAGTCGTCGCCCTGGGCCTCCTCGGCGATCACGCCATCGCTGTCTACATCGACCAGATCGCGGCCGTCGCAGTCCTGATCGATGTCGTCGTAAGGCTCCTCTTCGGCGCCGGGATAGACGCGCTCGTCCGAGTCGTCGCAATCGTCTCCGCCCATGCTCTCGTCATCATGGCCGTCGCCGTCGCCGTCGTAGCCGTCCGATCCGTCACAGTCCTGATCCGTCCCGTCCAATGGGATCTCTTCCGCGCCCGGGTTGATGTCGGCGTCGCGGTCGTCGCAGTCTCCATCGGGGTCGGTGG
>CAZKWG010000217.1:0-10572 GCA_964556105.1 uncultured Enterobacterales bacterium
GAGGATCTGCTGACATTCCTCGAGCCTTACCGGCTCGCTGGCTACGATCTGGAGATCACCGAGCCGCGCCTCGTGCCGCTGCACCTGTCGCTCTCGGTCTGCGTAGAGCCGACCTACTTCGTCGCCACCGTGAAGACCGCCCTGCTGCGGGCGCTGGGCACCGGACTGCTGGCCGACGGGACAAAGGCCTTCTTCCATCCGGACAACTTCACCTTTGGCCAGTCGGTGTACCTGAGCAAGATCATCGCGGCGATGATGGCGGTCCCTGGGGTGGCCTGGGTGGACACCACGCCCAATGTCGGCGAGACCGGCACCTCCTTCGTCCACCGCTTCCAGCGACAACACGAGCCGAAGACGGACGGGCTCCGCCAGGGCTACGTCACCATCAGCGCGCTGGAGATCGCCCGACTCGACAACGATCCGAGCTTCCCGGAGCACGGCCAGCTCGAGCTCAACCTGCGGGGTGGCCTGTGAGCGAGACCAGCACATGCTGCACAGTCGAGACCGAGCTCGATACACACTGGAACGATCCGGGCCAGGATGCGCTGCTTTACCGCGTCGGGACCTGGTCTGACTTCTACTCTCGCTTGAAGTACGGGCTCTCCCGCGCGACGGTCGAGGATGACAACGGCCTCGAGACGCGCCCGCTCGCCGCGCTCAGCACCCGCGCCGAGGACGATCCCACCATCGGCCTGCTCGACGCCTGGTCCATGGTCCTGGACGTGCTCACCTTCTACCAGGAGCGCATCGCCAACGAGGGCTTCCTGCGCACGGCGATCGAGCGCGAGAGCGTGCTCTACCTGGCGCGCAGCATCGGCTACGAGCTCTCCCCGGGCGTCGCCGCCAGCACGCGGCTGGCGTTCACGGTCGAGGACGCCAAGGGCGCCCCCGGCAGCGCGATCATCGCCGAGGGCCTGCCCGTCCTGCACATCCCCGGCCAGGACGAGACCCCCCAGACCTTCGAGACAGTGGAGGAGCGCGAGGTCCGCGCCGAGTGGAACGCGATGACGCCCGTGCTCTGGGAGGAGCACCCCGTCGACGACACGATGACCACGGCCTACATCGCGGGCGTCACCTCGCGCCTGCAGCCGGGCGACCGAATCCTGGTGGTGGGCAACGAGCGGGCGAAGATCCTGACGAGCAACCTGGGCGACGTCCACCAGGACGAGCGCTGGGACGTGCGCGTGCTGACGGCGGTGACGACCTTCCCGGCGGAGAATTACACGCTGCTCGAATGGGCGAAGCCGCTCGGCTACGAGAGCGGCGGCACGGACATCGAGCCCGCTGCGGACGAGCCGAAGATCTACGCGCTCCGTGTCCGTACGCCGATCTTCGGGCACAACGCGCCGCCTTGGCTCTCGATGGACGCCACCAGCCGCGCGCGGTGGTTTGAACACTACACGGGCGGCCCCTGGTCTGGCGGCTGGGACACCGCGACAGGGCTGGCCGGTGAAGAGGCGCTGGCGTCACGCCACACCCGATGGCCCGACGATCCCTTTCGCCCCATCTACGCCCTCTACGATCCCGCCGACGACGAGGAGGCCGAAGAGCCGACCGCCGACGCGACAGGCGGCGACACGGGCAGCGAAGACGAGCCCGAACCGGAAGACACAGGCCGCCGCTGGGTCGACCTGGACGGCGAACACAAGGGCATCCTCGCGGACAGCTGGGTGGTCTTCGTCCAGGGCGAGGCCGTAGAGATCGGGCACATCATCAGCGTCACGGTCACCAGCCGCGCCGACTTCGCGCTCTCTGGGAAGGTGACGCGGCTGGAGATCGACACCCGCCAGGCCCAGCTCGTCGCGCGGCCCGACGCGATCGAGGACGAGCTCGATCTGTTCCGGCGTCGCCGCACGGTGGCCTTCGCCGAGAGCGAGGAGCTGACCTGGTCTGAGAAGCCGATCAGCGCGATCTTCCCCGATCCCGACCTCAGCGCGGGCCACGACGCCCAGGGCTACCAGCTCTCCACCGTCATCGCCGATCTCGAAGCCGGGATGTACGTCTTCGTCACCGGCGAGGTCTACGACGCCACCACCGGCGCCACCGGCGAGACGGCCACCGAGCTGCTGGAGATCGCCAGCGTCGCCACGCACACGACGAGCGGGAACACCGTGTTCACGCCCGTCACCGCCTTGACCAACGCCTACGTGCGCAACACGGTGACGATGAACGCCAACGTCGTGCTGGCCACGCACGGCGAGACCGTCAGCGCCGAGGTGCTGGGCAGCGGCGACGGATCCCAGTCCGACCAGGCGTTCACGCTGCGCAAGTCTCCGCTCACCTTCGTCTCCGCCGCGACCGTCACCGGCTCGGAGAGCACGCTCACCCTGCGCGTGGACGGCGTGCAGTGGGAGGAGGTCTCGAGCCTCTACGACCAGGACGCCGAGGCCGAGCTGTTCGTCATCCGCGTCGACAACGACGCCAAGGCCACCGTCTCCTTCGGCGACGGCGTCTCCGGCGCCCGCCTGCCCACCGGCCAGGAGAACGTGACGGCCACCTACCGCTTCGGCCTCGGCGACGAGGGCAACGTAGACGCCGACACGCTGAAGCTGATGAAGAAGCGCCCGCTCGGGGTCAAGGCGGTCACCAACCCCCTCGCGGCGGAGGGCGGCGAAGATCCCGAGCGCCTGGAGGACGCTCGCGAGAACGCCCCGAGGACAGTGCTGACCCTGGACCGCCTGGTCTCCCTCTCGGATTACGAGGACTTCGCGCGGGCCTTCGCGGGCGTCGCCAAGGCGCGAGCCTTCAACGTCTGGGCGGGGGAGCAGCGCCGCGTCCACCTGACCGTCTCTGGCGTGGACGGCGCGACCCTGTCGGCGGGGGACGAGACCTATGACAACCTGCTCCTGGCGATCAAGACCTATCGAGACCCCACGCAGCGCGTCGAGATCAAGAGCTGTGCATATCGATATTTCCGTGTCCGCGCTGAGCTGAGCGTGGACAGCGCCTACGTCGCCGACGACGTGTTCGCGGCGGCGAAGGACGCGCTCGCGACAGCCTTCGCCTTCGAGGCGCGCAGCTTCGCCCAGGCGGTGACCGCCGCTGAGGTGGTGACCCTGCTCCAGGCAGTCCCCGGCGTCCTGGCCGTGGACCTGAACAGCCTCGAGCTGCTGCCCGACACCTATGACCCCGGCACCCCCGGCACAGCGACCACGCCGACCGAGGCCGCGGCGGAGGCCACGCTCTCGGCGGTGATCGTCGCCGCGCGGGCGCGTTGGGACGGCACCAGCGTCGCGCCCGCCGAGCTGCTGCTGCTCGACACCAGCGCGCTCGGCGTCACGCTCGAGGAGATGAACTGATGGCCGACACCACCCTCCAAGAGCGTCTGTACGCGCTGCTGCCCACCATCCACCGCATCCGCGACGCGGAGCGGGGACAGGTCCTGCGCGCCCTGCTCGGTCTGCTCGAGACCGAGCTGGATGGGGTCAAGCTGGACATCGACGGGCTCTACGACAACTGGTTCATCGAGACCTGCGACCCCTGGGTCGTGCCTTATATCGCCGATCTCCTCGGAATCGAGGGGATCTCCAGCGAGGAGGGCTACTCGCGCCGCGCCGTCGTGGCCAACACCGTCGCCTGGCGACGCCGAAAGGGGACGGCGTCCGTGCTGGAGAGCCTGGCCTTCGCCGAGACCGGCTGGCAGGCGCGCGCGGTGGAGTTCTTCCAGCTCCTCTCCACCACCCAACATCTGAACCACCTGCGCCCGCAGAGCGTCCGCGGCGTGGACATCCGCCAGGCGCACCGCCTCGAGCTGCTCGGCGGCCCCTTCGAGACGCAGGCCCACACCGCCGAGGTCCGCAGGGCCGACTCCACTCAGGGTCGATACAACATCCCCAACGTCGGGCTGATGTTGTGGCGTCTCAACACCTACCATGTGCACGACGCCACGGCCCGCTGGGTGAGCACCGAAGACCTGGGCGCAGACGGCAAGCTGCTCCGTTACCGATTCGACGCCCTCGATCGCGACGTACCGCTCTTCAACGGCCCGCGCACCGAGGGCGAGCTCAGCAGCCTCACCACCGAGATCGACGTCCCCGGACGGCTGCGCAACCGCGGACTCGCCAAGGTCCTGGACGACCCGACGAGCTGGCCCGACGAGCACGCCTGGTGGTTCACCGCCGACGATGAGCCGGCCTTCCAGGTGCGCATCGGCGCCGTCAATGACGACACGCCGGTCGCTTACTCGGAAGACGAGCTTCGCTTCTTCGTCAACTGGCGCCGCGAGGACCCCGCCGAGGAGGAGGCGTTGGGCGACTGGGATCAGATGGTGACGCCCACGGGCACCACGCTGGTCGATGTGGAGCGCGGACGGCTGGTCATCCACCTCGCGGCCGGCGTGCCAGAGCCCGAGGAGGTCCGCGTGGACTTCCGCTACGCCTTCTCGGAGAAGCTGGGTGGCGGCCCCTACGACCGAAGCGCCTCGCTCTCCGATGACGAGAGCTGGAGCCTGG
Source organism: uncultured Enterobacterales bacterium (assembly GCA_964556105.1). GTDB lineage: Bacteria > Myxococcota_A > UBA796 > UBA796 > CAZKWG01 > CAZKWG01. The sequence continues at coordinate 4,452 of CAZKWG010000217.1, forward strand.
AGAATTTCGACTCCAGCTCGGACGGCGCCATCCAGCTGGGGGTCAGCCGCAAGCACCACCAGGAGACGGCGTTCGGCGCCACCGACCCGAGCGTCTACGAGACGATCACCGAGGCGCTCGACGCCTGGAACACCTTCGCCGCCGCCCACGCGGGCGGGTGCAAGGGCCTGATCGTGCTCATGGACAGCCGCACCTATGTGGAGGATCTCACCGGAGCCGCGCGGATCATCGTCCCGCAGGACTGCGAGCTGTGGATCATCGCCGCCGACTGGGAGACGCCGTCCGAGGACTCCGGCTATCCCACCGACCTGCGGCGGCCCGGCAGCGCCACGCCGGACGGGGTGCGCCCTCACCTGCGCGGCGACGTGGAGATCGAGGGATCGACCGGCAGCGGCGAGCGCGGGCGCCTGTACCTGAACGGCCTGCGCATCGAGGGCAACATCGACGTTCTGGAAGGCGATCTGGGCGGGCTGACGATCCGGCACTGCACGCAGGTGCCCGGGGACGGGCGCCGGCTCAGCGTGACCACGGGCGCCAACCCCGCGCTGGAGCTCATCGCCGCGCGCAGCATCCTCGGCGGTCTGGCCGCGAGCACGACGCTGGAGGCGATCACGTTGACGGAGTGCATCGTCGATCGCTTCGCCGATGAGCGCGCGATCGACGTCCCAGAGACCGATCTCGTCATGAGCTCGGTGACCGTCCTCGGCACGACCGACGCCCGAACCGCCAGCGCGACAGACAGCCTCTTCTGTGGCCGGCTCGAGGTGGCGCTGAAGCAGGAGGGCTGCCTCCGCTTCTGTTGGGTCAGCACCGACTCTGTCGCGCCGCGCCGCTACCGCTGCCAACCCGAGACCGCCCTCGAGAGCGCGTCGGCGGATCTGCTCGACGCGCTCGAGGCGCGCATCGTCCCGAGCTTCACCTCACGCCGCTACGGCTCCCCTGGCTACGCGCAGCTGCGCCGCCTCTGCCGCGACGAGATCCGCGCTGGCTCCGAGAACGGCGCTGAGATGGGCGCCTTCACCTTCCTCCGACAGCCCCAACGCGAGCGGAATCTGCAGTCGGCGCTGCGGCAGTACCTCCGCTTCGGGCTCAGCTCGGGCCTCTTCTTCGTCACCTAACGAACGCGATCGGAGCACATCATGAAGGGTGACTTCACCCGGTTCACCTATGACCCGTCCAAGCAGTACAGCGGCGTGCTCATGCAGCAGGGCCGCGTGCAGGTGGACGCTGACTGGAACGAGCAGCTCGAGATTCAGCAGGGTCGCGAGCGCCAGACCTCCGGAGACGTGATCGGCGACGCGGGTCTGTCCTGGTCCAAGGACCCGGAGAACCCGCGAGACAGCCTCGCGGTGAGCGTGACGAGCTCGACCATCTCCGTGGCGCCGGGACGGGCCTATGTCGACGGCATCCCCGTCGAGGTCGCGACCGAAGAGGGCGCGCCGCTCGACCTGACGGCCCAGCCCTGGCTTCCCGACTACACGCTCCCCACCGGGACGACCACGCGCCACTACGTCGTCTACCTGGACGTCTGGGAGCGGCACGTCGATGCGGTCGAGGACGCCGATATCCGCGAGATCGCGCTGGGTGGGCCGGACACCGCCACCCGCAAGCAGGTGGTCTGGCAGGTGAAGGTGTTGCGGCTGGACACGTCCACGACGACCTACACGCGCACCGGGGTGCTCGGCGACACCAACTGGCGAACCCTCATCGCCGGCCCCACGGGCACGCTGACCGTGCGCACCACCGCCGACGGCAGCGACGAGGACCCCTGTGAGGTGCCGGAGGAGGGCGGCTACAGCGGGCTCGAGAACCAGCTCTACCGCGTCGAGATGCACACAGGCGGCTTTCGGCTCACCAATGGCGTCCTCGCCACGACCGGCGTCCCCACCAGCTTCCTCTGGTGCCGCGAGAACGGGTCCGTCACCACCACCTGGGAGGGTCAAGAGGCTGGGGCGACCGCGGGCCAGAAGAAGCTGAAGGTGGCCAGCACGGGGCGCGACGAGAACCTGGGCTTCAAGGTCGGCCAGTGGGTGGAGCTCACCGATCAGGAGCACGAGCTGCTCGGCCAGGCCGGCACGCTCGCCCAGATCGTGGACGTCGACGAAGAGTCGATCACCATCGACACCGCCACCGCCACCGCCACCCATGAGTTTACGGACTTCGTGACCGCCCCGCGCGTGCGGCGCTGGAGCTCCGCAGGCACCACAGGCGCCCAGCTCATCAGCGAGGTCGACACGACCGACGCCGACGGGGACTGGATCAAGCTGGACTATCTGCAGGACGCGGTCACCCTCTTCGAGGGCGTCGAGGTGCAGTTCGACACCACCGCGACCTATCGACCGGGCGACTACTGGATCATCCCCGCGCGCAGCATCTCCGGCGAGCTGGGCGTCGAGGAGAACACCCCGCTCCCGCCCGACGGCCCGGTCCACCACCACTTGATGCTGGCCGTCGTGCGGCGCTCCGGCTCGACCTGGTCCTTCGTCAGCGATCTGCGGCAGCGGGTCGTCCCGCTCAACGAGCACATCCACCTCTTCATGGAGGGCGGGGACGGGCAGAGCGGGATGCCGGAGGGCTGGCTGCGCGCCCCGCTGCGCGTGGGCGTGTCGAACGGGCTCTGGCCCGTCCCGAACGCCATCGTCCGCTTCACCATCGAGGAGCCGGACCTGAGCGCCGCGAGCGCGGGCGGTCTGGAGGTCGTCCCCATCACTGGCGCGGGGACCTATGACGCGGACAGCCCGCCGAGCAGCACCGCCAGCACCACCACCGAGGTCTACGCCACCACCGACGCCAGGGGCATCGCCCAGGTCTGGTGGTATCTCGGCGTCGATCCGACGGACACCGAGACGAACGCGGCGGAGTTCCTGCACCAGCGCGTCAAAGCCGAGCTGGTCACGGCGCACGTCGATTACGAGGCCGGCACCGAGCCGCTGCATCTGGTGACGCACTTTACGGCCAACCCCAGCGTCGCGCGCGACGTCGCCTGGGACGGCGACTGCACGCACCTGAGCGGCGCCGACACGGTCACCGAGGCCATCGAGCTGCTCTGCGAGAACGACGTGCTCAGCTATGTCGCTGGCGACGGCCAGAGCGGGCTGCCCGGCGCGATCCTGCCCGTGCCGTTGACTGTGCGGGTGGGGAACGGCGACTGGGGAGCGGCCGGCGTGCGGGTCCGCTTCAGCGTCACGGATACCACCCAGGGTGGAATTGTCTTCCTGACGACGCCACCCTCGGGCAGCTGGGTGGATGTCGGCACCTTGCAGAGCGCGACCCCAGGCGCGATCCCGCCCTTCGACGTCATCACGCTGCTCACCAACGCCAGCGGCCTTGCCTCGGTGCACGTCCAGCTGGGCGACTCAGCGACGATCCGCAACCAGCAGATCAAGTGCTCTATCCTGAACGACTCGGGCGTGGAGATCGGCGTCACGCTGATCTTCAACGCCAGCATCCTCTCCTCGCACGGTGTGCGACACGCCGCGAGCTGCACCCACCTGGCCAGCGCGTTCACCGTCTTCGAGGCCCTCGAGCTGCTCTGCCAGAACCGGTCGATGACCTATGTGGCGGGCGACGCCCAGCACGGCAAGTCCGGCGCGGTGCTCTCGCTGGCGCTGCGGGCGCGGGTGGCGAACGGGGTCTGGCCGGTGGCCGGCGCGACCGTGCAGTTCGAGATCCTGAACACGGCGGCCTTCGGGACCACGCTGGACGTGACGCAGTCGGGCATGCTGCACACGACCAGCCCCGGCTCCGTCGGGTTCTCGCGCACCCCCTCGACGGGCGCCCCCTGGGCCGGCGTCTGGTGGGACAAATTCAACGTCGTCACGGACGCGAACGGCGAGGCCGTCTGCCAGTGGCGGCTCGGCACCTATGGTGGGCTGGAGGTGCAGCGTGTGCGCGCCACGCTGATGAACGGCACGACCGCCACGCCGCTGGCGATCACCTACAGCGCTGTCGTGGTCAGTCGCCCCATCGAGACGGATCAGATCCTCGCCTACACGACGACGGGGTACAGCTACGAGGCGATCTCGCCCGGCCAGGTCATCCAATGGTACGAGTTCTTCGGGCTGCGCTTCCGGCGCGCCCTGATCGATCTCGTGGGCACAGGGGCGCTCGCGCGCACCGACTGGTACCGCTGCCTGGACGTCGAGGTGGAGTACCCCGAGGAGATCCGCACCGCCGGCTCGACCACGGCGGTCACGCGGATGAGCTGGATCCGGCTCGCCGGGACCTTCACCTACGAGGACGAGACGCTGGTGTGGCGGATGGACCGCGGCTCAGACTTCACCTTCTACGGATCGAACATGTCCGACTATGCGGCCCCGCTCGACCAGAAGCTCCTGATGAAGGTGATCCTGAAGCCGACGCTGATCCCGGACAACCTCGGGCGCGGCAGCCACGACATCGAGACGCGCTACTGGCTGGACTTCTCGCCGATCCCCATCGGCCGTCCCGACCGCCCAGGCCCCGTCTTCGACTTCGACCCGACGCGCTTCGATCCGACCCGGCGCTTCCCGCGTCGGCCGGGGTAGCGGCACGCGCCGGGCTCAGCGGGGGGCGACCCGGAGGTTGTACGTCGGTGCCTGCTGCTGGCGCTCGACCCCTGTTGGGGCTGGCGCAGGCGGGGCCTGCCGGACATCCCCCGCGCGATGGACCCGCGCTCGCCGAGGCCGTCTACTCCTGCCAGAATTCGTCGTCGGCGAGCCGTCCATCAGCCATCGCCAAGGAGCGCTCGAAGTGGATGATCCGGCGCAAGTTGAGCCTGCTCTAGGATGTCGCGCGCCGAGGCCCCACGTCCCGGACGATGGTCGGGGTCCGCACCGGCCTCCAGGAGCGTCCGCGCCATCTCGACGTCGCGCCGCCAGACCGCGGCCTGCAGCGGCGTGAAGCCCGCGGGGCCTCCGATGACCTCGAGGCACCGGCGCGCACCCGCCTCCAGAAGCAGCCGCGCCATGGAGAGGTCCCCCATCTGGACGGCCAGGAGCAACGGGGTGTCGCCCTCCTCGTCGCGCACACAGGGGCTCGCCCCAGCCGCCAGCAGACGCCTCGCCGACTCCGGCAGACCGCGACTCAACGCTACCAGGAGAGGCGAGGGAGACCCGGGGGCCAGGTCGAGCCCGTCCGCATGAGCCCCCGCTGCCAGGAGCTGGTCCAACAAGGTCAACGGTGCGCCCTCCTCGATGGCGTCCATGGCTACAACCAGGGGTGGACGTCCCTCGAGGGGAGCGTTCGGATCGGCCCCCTCTGCGAGCGTGAGGCGAAGGGCCTCGGCCATCTGATCAGGGGGTGTCGAGAGGGCGGCTTCGAGGGTCATGGGAGCGTTCCCGTCCGGATCGCCTCGCGCACAGCCTCAGGCGCCAAGGCGATATCCTCTGGAGTACACCTCTGTCGGGCCAGATCCAGACAGTGTCTCAACGCGCTCCTGAGCTGCCCGATGGCGCCACCCTCACCGTCGTGAATGTCATCGGGCACTCCCCCAAAGCACTCGCGCTGAATGTCCCAACGCGCCACGATGCAGGCGATGAGCGCAGCGATACGCGCGATGATCTCGGAGCAGGGTTTCCGAGCCAACTTCTTCGGGCTGACCTTCTTAGGGCTGCAGCTCCCCTCCGGGATACGATCACAGATCCCGTGCATGATCCGCTGAAGCTCGTCGAGACGCGCGTCCGGGCAGGTCTGAGAGCTCCCGTGGCGACGTGGCTCGGGAGCCTGCTCCTCTCGAGGCGCAGGCTGCTCGGTCGCGGCGCGGGTTGGGGCGCGCGCGGCGTTGGTCGCCGCGGTCGTCGCCAGGACGTCGTCGAGGTAGGGCAACGGGACTGCTGGCGCGCCCCGCGCTGGAGAAGGGGCAGACGCTGGGATCGGCTCCGCCACGGGGACGGGTACGGCCACACGGGCAGCGCCGCCTTCCGTAGGGTACATCATGGTCGAGCCCGCACCGGAGGACGCGGTTGAATTCGCGCCGGAGCTCGCACCTGTACTCGCCCCCTGGGCGCTCGCAGGCGCTCGAAAGCTCGAGAGAGGCCCCTCCCGCACCAACTGACCATGCTGGTAGACCCTGATTCGAGGGTTGGAGGTCCCAAAGCCCTCCACCTCGATGAGGGTGTTCCCCGTCCGACCCTGAGCGCCT
>CAZKWG010000218.1:0-10535 GCA_964556105.1 uncultured Enterobacterales bacterium
GGTATCGTGCGGGTGTGGGACCCCCAAGGACCGGCCCTCCTTCGCTCCTGGCCGGCCGGTCCGGACACCCAAAGCCTGGTCGCGACCGCGAACGAGGTCATCACGGCGGACATCGAGCAAGGCATCCAGCGGTACGCCATGGCGACGGGAGCGCCGCTGCCCTCCGCGGGAGCGGCGGCGAAGGGCGTGCGCGCACTGGCGCTCTCCGCAGACGGCGCGTGGCTCGCGGGGATCTCCGGGCGCGGTGGAGAGCCCGCGCTCTATCTCGAGCACACGGGCCGGTCCGTCGAGTTGCCCTGGCCGTCTGCGCCAGGGGCCGCGGCATTCAGCCCGGACGGCCGATGGTTGGCAGTGGGAGACAACACCGGCGAGATTTCGTTGCTCGATCTTCGCGCGGATCGGATACTGGCGCGTTGGCCTGCGTTCAGCGCGCAGATTCGCGGCATTGCCTGGGAGGGAGCTCACCTGGCCGTCCATGGGTTCCTGGGCGGCGTGCGCGTCTACGACGTCTCGCGCCTCGCACAGCACCGGGCGTGGCGGGCGAGCGCGGGCGCGGTCTTCGATGTCGCCCCGGAGCCCGGTGGCGCACAGATCGCCACGCTCAGCGCCGACGGAGTGCTCGCCCTGTGGCAGCCAGGGCAGGAGGAGCCGCGCTGGACGCGCCGGATCGGAACCCAGCTCACGTGGGTGAACGGACGCAGCGGCGGCGTCGCGTGGCTCCAGGATCGTACTCTGGCCGCGGTCTCGGGGGACGGGAACCTGCTCGTGGTCGATCCCGAGGAGGGAAGCCCGACGGCGTCGTTCACCCTCGGTTCGGGCCCGTGGCTGACCCTGGACGAAGGCCCCGACGGTCAACTCCTCGTCGCTGGCGCCGAGGGGCGGCTGGCTCTCGTGACGCGCGATCGGGCCGCCGTGCAACAGGTGCAGGTCGATCAGGCTGGCGACGCCATCCAGGTCGCTGTGTTTGGCGCGAGCGATGACGTTGTCTTCACGGCCGGAGACGGACAGCCGGCCCGCGTCCGGCTCTCGACCGGGTCCGTCCAGCGATTCGGTAGCCCGCACATCACACCCGCGCTGGCGGTACACGGCACGTGGGTCGTCGTCGCCACCCTCTACGGGGCCGTGGACCGGTTCACCGGCTCGGGGGACAGGCGCGCGGGCTGGACGGGCGGGCTGGCGGCGCTCGACCTGGCCGTGTCTCCCGACGGAGGTCGTGTAGCCGTGAGCGACGTCGGCGGGATGACCAGGCTGTTCCGTGCGGACGATCTACGCCTCGAGGCCGAGCTGTGGACCGACGCTCCAGTCGTGAGCCTGGCCTTCGGCGATGAGGGAGACGAGCTCTGGGCGGGGGACGTCGCTGGTGTGGTCGAGCGCTTCGACCTTGGCGTCCTCGAGCGGGGCTCAGACGAGATAGCAGATGTTGTTCGCGAGTCGCTCGGCGTCGAGCAGGTCGAGGATACGGTGAGGATCGAAGCAGCGCGCTGAGGCGTATGCGCGAGGAGCTACCATGTCGTCATCATCGGTCGTCGTCCTCTGGGTCGAAGCCCACCAGCCCTACGAGTTGCCCGTGCCGGCATTCATCGGGCGATCGAGGGCCTGTCAGCTCGAGATCGACGACCCCGAGCTGGCGACGGCCCACGCCGAGCTCACCCAGCGGACGGGCCATCTCTGGCTCGTTGCGCTGCGCGGCGAGCTACGCCTCGGCGGCGAGCGCGTGGAGCGCCAGCCTCTCGCCGTAGGGCAGCGATGGGAGCTGGCGCCGAGGGTAACGCTCGAGGTGCTGGATATCGCGATCGCGGGCGAGGACGCGCCCGAGACCTCGCGCCGCGGTCCGATGCCCCTGCGCTATGAGCTCGGGGCAGGGCGGGTCATCGCCCGCTCGCCGCTGGGGCGCTGCGAGATCGTCGGCGTTCCGGCGAAGATCCTCGAGCGGCTGCTGACCTCGGAGCGCAGATCGCTACCTTGGGAGCAGCTCGCGCTGGCATGCCTGCCCAGCTACGCGGACGTGAAGTCGTTGCACGGTCGGGATCGAGAGCTGGCCCGCAATGCGCTGGACCAGCACCTGCGCGTGCTGCGGCAACGCCTTGGCGCGCTGGGGGTGGTCGAGACGCTGGTGTACACGGTGGGAGGGATGGTTCACCTGTACTGGCGCGGCGCGCTGGACAAGGTGACGGCCGCAGACGGGTGAGCGGAGGGCGCGCGGCGCTATGGCTGTGCGGTTGGCTGCCCTGTTCTCTTGTCGGTATCCTTGCCCTTCTGCTTCCTGGGGGCGTTGAGCCGGGTCTCCATGTCTCTGAGCATCACTTCGATGTCCGACGTGTTCGACTTCTTGGACAGCGTTTCGATCAGCTCAGACCGAACCTTCTCGATCCGTTGGTTGAGCGTATCGGAGCCTGGACACGCCTGTTGTGCCCTTGCGAGCGAGTCGCTCAACTTGCGTTGTTCACTTGCCAGCCTCTCGAATTCTGCCGATAGCTCGCCCCACCTGATGGTCAACTTCTCAGCCTCGGCTGAGAGCTGATCATGATAAATCTATAGAACCGTCGCCTGCGTCTCGGAGGTCGCCGTCTCTATTCGGGACACCACGGCATTCTCGACATCACTTGCGACACCTCGCGCGATCCCTCCCTGAAAGGCAAGGGAAGCGATGAGGTCGGACGTCGAGCCCCAGATGGACGGATCGACGAACACCACATGCCATGAGAGGCACCGACGCAAGCTGCGCATCAGCGACGTTGCGCCGCAGAGAGGGCATGCGACAGGTTGGTCATCGCTTCGCGGGAGGGTGTCGGTCATGGCGTCGCTCACACGTGATGTCTTGGTGAGGATGCAGTCCCCAAGGTCATCACCCGGCCTACGGCGACGCGCCTCTGAAGGCTCCGGATGGCTTCTGAGAGGTGCTGATCCGCTGCGCATCAGACCGTGCGGTTCGAGACGGAGATCGGAGTTCTCTTATCTCTCTCGCCTCAGAATCCCTCAGAAGCGCGTCGGGCGTGGCGCGGTACAGAGAGCTCGCCTGGGTCGTGTCCTACCTGGAACGCCGACCGAGGCGGGCCGCGTTCGCGCGGTGTCGTCCATTCATCCCAACCGTCACGAGGTCTCGCCATGATCCGTACCCTTTCCTGCGCCCTGTTCGCCATGATCTCCCTCCCCGCGTTCGCGGCGAACTCAAAGACCTACCCGGGACTCGCGTGCCAGCCCGAGACGACGAGCTACTCCAAGGCGCTCGTCTACGGGAGCGGCGCCATCTACAACTCGTCGTCGGCGAGCGTCTACGTGGATTGTCCCGTCATCGACGATGGCGGCGACTCGAACGACAGCGTGGAGGTCTACTTCTACAACCAGACGTCAACGAGCATCTCCTGCTACTTCTACGCGAGGGAGCTCTACGACGGCAGCGTCCATGACTCCGACTCGGCCTCTGCGGGCACGGGCTACACGAACCTCTCTCTGTCGAGCGTGGACGTGAATCACGGGGAGCACTACGAGTTCATCCGGTGCAAGCTCCCGGCCGCGACCAGCTCGGGCTACGCCTACCTGCTCGGCTACACCCACGAAGAGACCTGAGCCGGTTCGGACGTGGCGTAGCTCCTTCATTGAGAACTCTGGCTCGGATGCTCAGAGCACCGAGCCGTCAATACGACCCGCTGTGATAGACGAAGATCTGCTCCAGCTCCTCGCCTTCGCGGTCCTCTCCGGCGTAGTCGGTCGGCGAGGTGATCACGATCTCCCCGAGCCCGTCGCCGCCCAGGTCCTTCATCATCGCGAACCCATCCCCGAAGTAGTCTCCACCCGCGTCGGGGATGATGTGCGGGGCCAGCGTCTCGACGTCCACGCTGCCGACCGGCGCGCCGAAGATGAGGCTCGGACTGCCGTTCCCCCCGAGGATGGCGTCTCCCAGGCCGTCCGCGTCGAGGTCGCCATCGGCTGCAAACCGATAGATGGGGGCTCCGTAGAGCAGACCCGTCGCCACCGCGTCGATCGAGCCCGAGCGCAGCGCGGCTCCGCTCACGAACCAGGCGCCCAGGCCCCCGTTGATCGCCGCGTACAGATCGTCGAGGCCGTCGCCGTCGGCGTCGAGCGCCCGCCCAATGCTGTAGCCGAGAAAGCTGGCGTCGTCCGTACCATCGAGGATGATGTCCGCGTCCTCCGGGACGTAGCTGCCGGGGTCGGGCGCCAGGTGGACGAAGATCTGGCCGGTCAAAGAGACCCCACCCACCGCGGCGTACATGGCGGCGTAGACGAGGTCGTCCTGCCCGTCCCCGTCGACGTCTCCACCCCCAGCCTGAGCGGAGAGCGCGCCGGTGGTCGAGGTCCCCGTGACCAGCCACGCCGCCTCCGACAGCAGGCGATCCCCCTCTGGAGCCTCGCCGAACACGCCCAGCTTCCGCTCCCCGCTCGCCCCGACCATCAGGTTCGGGAGCCCGTCCCCGTCCAGGTCGCCCGCTCCACCGACGTCGGATCCGGTGTAGCTGCCGGAGGCCGACGAGACCAGCAGCTCCGCGTCGTCCAGCCGGAGATCCGCGCTGATGGGGCCATAGAGGAGGAAGGCGGTGCCCCCGGCTCGCGCCTCGCCGAGGACCGAGCGGATCGCGCCGAGCGCGACGTCGGCGTAGCCATCCCCGTCGGCGTCGCCCAGCGCGCCCAGGCTCCCGGCGGAGACGCCGGAGCCCGAATGAACGAGGCTCCAGCCATACGACGTGAAGTCGAGCTCGCCCGTCTCCGAGCTCCCAGGGAGCAGCCGGACCTCGGCCGTCGTGAAGACCAGGTCATCGAGCCCATCGCCCGTCGCGTCTCCGACGTTCGCGACCTCGCCCTTGATGCCCTCGCGCGCGAGGCTGTAGGTCAGCGCCGGCTCGTCCGTCCAGGAGCAGAGCCGCGTGGCTTCGTCAGCGTCGCGCGTGCAGCTGTTGATGACGCCGTCCTCGCAGATCTCCGGGGCCCCGGGCCAGGTGTCCTCGTCCGTGTCGTCGCAATCCTCGCCCTCTTCGACGTAGCCCTCCGGCGCCGTGCACGCGGAGAGGGTGGCCTCCGGGTCGCCGAAGCCGTCCAGGTCGTCGTCCCGGTAGAAGGTGGTCTCGACGGAGTCACCGTCCACCTCGCCGTCGCAGTCGTTGTCCAGCGCGTCGCAGGACTCGGTCGCGCCGAGGTAGACCGCCGGGTCGAGGTCGTCGCAGTCGCCCTCGCAGCCGAGCATGCCGTCCCCGTCGCTGTCCTCGAGGTCAGCGTCCCCGTCGCAGTTGTAGTCGGGGTCCCCGCAGGCCTCGTCGGCGCTGGGGTGCCAGAGGCCGTCGGGGTCGAGCGCCGGGTCGTCCAGGCAGTCGCCGCCCACGTCGACCGCGCCAGAGGGCGCCTCGCAGGCCCACACAGCGCTGTCGTCCACGCCGAAACCGTCGCCGTCCGCGTCGGTGTACCAGGTCGTCGCGTCCGAGGCGTCCGCCTCGTCGCCGTCACAGTTCTGGTCTACGCCATCGCAGAATTCCACGCGATCCGGATGGACCCGATCGTCCAGGTCGTCGCAGTCGCCTGTGTAGAACCCGTCCGTTACAGCGCCCGAATAGCCGAGGACGAGGTAGCCGTCGCCGTCCTGGTCGGCGTCGTTCCCGTCACAGTCCTGGTCCGTCCCGTCGTACCAGATCTCGTCTTCGAGGGGGCTGACCTCGGGGTCGGCGTCATCGCAGTCCGCGCCGCCGCTGGCTTCGGAGGGCACGCTGTCGCCGTCGAGGTCGATCAGCGTGAGCTCGAAGCTGCCCGCGTCGGTGCAGGGGCCGTCCGGCGCGACCTCGACATAGACGTCCTGGTCGTCGAGGTACCAGAGGCCGTCGGAGACCGAGACCGTCCAGGTGTGGTCGCCGAGCAGGCTCAAGGCGATCCGGCCATCGGCGCCCGTGCGGCGGGTCGTCGAGATGCCCCGTCCCTCGAGCGCGACGCTCACGACGGCGCCCTCGACCAGGGCGCCCCCGTAGGTGAAGGTGGCGATCAGGCAGGCGTCCGGCCCCATCGCGTCGTCGGCGCTCCACCAGGAGAAGTGGGCGACCTCGGCCTCGAAGCGGCCCTGCTCGAAGTGGCCGTCCTCGATGCTCCCGCGGGGCGAGATGGGCTCCGTGCGCTGGGCGGGCGGTCAAGAAATGGAAAAGACGGGACGCTCGGGATCGACGGGCGCGCCGCGGTGGCGGGCACGACTCACCCGAAACGGTAGGCCGCCATGGACAGCGCGTGCTGGAACCCGCTGTGTACGCGCGCCCCGACATCGGCACCTGCGGCACCGGACGCCACGAGGATGGGAAGGAAGTGGTCCAGGGTGGGGTGTGCCTGAGCGTAGGCGGGGTGACGGGGCGCCTGGAGCAGCGCGGCGAGCCTCGACGCCGGATCTGCGGTCAGCGCCCCCTCGAGCCAGCTGTCGAACTGGGTGCTGAACGGCTCGGTGTCGCGAGGGTCCTCCCCGGCGAAGTACCGGCGACGGAAGGTGGCCTGGCTGTGGGTGGCGCCACCGGACGCGAGGACGAAGACGCCTTCGCTCCGCAGGGACGCGAGCGCGGCACCGAGCAGGTGATGGGTCTGGGCGTCGGCACCCGCGGCCAGGGAGACCGTGACGACAGGCACGTCCCCGTCGGGGAACAAGATCGAGAGGGGCACCCACGCCCCGTGATCCAGGTCGGGGCGACCGACCACCGCCGGGAGCCCTGCCGCGTGCACACGCCCCCTCGCCGCTTCCGCCAACCCTGGGCTCCCAGGGGCGCTCCAGCGCCGTCCGGCGGCGGCGGGGTGGTCGTTCATCATCGACACCCGGTCGGCGCTGCCCAGGGTGAACGTGGGTCGGAGGTCGTGACCGGAGCAGACCAGCACCGCCTTCGGGCGCAGCGCCCGGACCTCCTCGCCATAGGCGCGAAGCCAGGTGTGGGTGGGATCCTCGGGCTGCATGGTGAGCGTGGCCGCCCCATGCGAGACGAAGAGGACGGGCATCGTAGGGGTCACGCGCCACCGCGGAGGACGGACGCGATGTGCTCCAGCAGCCGGTATGGGCCCCCGGCGTGCTCGATCACCGGGCGGCCCGGTCTGTGTAGTTTGAAGGCGGCGATCAGGGCAGGCCGCGCGTCCAGCTCCACGCCGCCCCCGATCAGGAGGGCGTCGGGGGATCCGGTGACCATGGCCTTCAGCGCGTCCGCGTCGGTCAGGGCACCGATGTGGGTGTAGCCCCCGGACTCCAGGAGACCCTTCACCCGCTCCATGATGTCGGCGTGACGGCCGACGACCAGGATCCGGGGGCCGCTCACGCGCGCCTCCCGCGTGTGAGCAGAGACCCCTCGATGGCCCCGCCAGAGAACACGTGCATCAGCGCTGGCACGACCGAGGAGGGCGTTGAGGGCCGCAGATGCACCAGCGCCGAGGAGGCCGGCGGTGAGGAGGGGCTCCCGCGTGGGCCGGTCACGCCCGACCCGGAGAGGGAGAGCAGAGACGCGGTCCACGCGTCGTTTGCCTGGATGGCGCCGCGCGCACCCGGCGAGCGGTGGACGCGCGGGTGGGGCGGGAAGGTCGGCTCTGACCATCGGACGCTCCATCAGACGGATGTGGGGGCCGGGGAGCGGACGCCCGGCCTCAAGCCACGCCTCGCGCGAGGGCCTGCGTCACGGACTCGGCCTGGATCTGCGGGTACAGCCCGTTGTGGCGCGCTGTGGCGAGCGCTTGCCCGCTGTACATGCCCCGCGCGTACATCAACGGCAGCCAGGCGTACATGTTGGCCGGCTCGTCGGCCAGGCGGCGGAGGGTCTCCTTCTCGAGGTCTTCGAGGCTGCCCAGCCGGACGAGCGTGGGCTTCCGGTCGTGCGCCTCCTCCCAACACTTCGCGAAGGCCAGGACGTTCATCCGGTCGCCCGTGACGAACAGATGGGCGGGCACGCTCCGATCGTCGAGCGCCGCCGCCGCCGTGAAGCGCGCGGTGTCCTCCCAGGTGGTCCAGTCGATGGGCGTCAGCCCGTCGCCCCAGTACCTGATGACCCCGCGATCCGCGTCGAGCATGCCGAGGAAGCCGAGCACGTAGCCGTCGGTGAAGATTCCCTGCAGGACGTGCACGACCTCGAAGGCCTCGGTGACCTCGGCGGCGCCGAGCTCACCGAGCGTGCGGCGCCAGTCGGAGTTGATGTTGACGCCCGCGGGGAGGGTGAAGACGTTGTAGGAGTAGTCCGACGGGATGAAGCGCCTGGCCCCCGCGGCTTTCGCAGCGCGCAGCAGGGCGAGCTGGGCGTCGATGATGACGTCTGGGCCACCCTGCAGCGTGGACACAACAGCATGAGCGCCGCTGCACACCCGCGCCCGGTCGGCGTCCGTAGCGGTGACGGCGTCGAAAGCCACGAGCTCCACGCGGTCGCTGGCCATGGCGGCGACCTCCGGCTTGCTGGGGTCTCGGACCAGGACCCGCACGCGCGCCCCGGCGTGGGTCGTGAGGGAGTTGACGAGGAGGCGGCCCAGTTTCCCGGCGCCGCCGACGACTACGATGAGCTTGTTGTTCATGGCGACCATCATAGGGCCGGGCGCCGACTCGGACAATCCTCCCCGCTACGAACTCACTGTCAGCTGTACGATGACAATCTGAGCATCCCTCCCGCCGACATGCTCCTCTTCGCCGCGTCGTTTCGGGAGCGAGCCTCGGCGAGGGGCACACCGACGCTGTGGTCAGTCCAAGAACAAGCCCTTATGGGACCTCTCCCACGTAGCCGCCGGCTCTCAGGCGGACGGAGACGGAATGGCCACCGAGACCCGCAGCTTTTTCCAGTCCGCCTATCTCGGGGACGCGCCGCCCTGGGATATCGGCCGCCCCCAGCGTGACCTCCTGGCCGCGTTCGACCTGCTCCCCTCGACCGGGTCCGCCCTCGACGTGGGGTGCGGCACCGGCGAACACGTGCTCGAGCTCGCGAGGCGAGGCCTCGACGCATGGGGCCTCGACGCCACCGGCGCGGCGATCGAGCTGGCGAGGGCGAAAGCAGCCCAGCGCCAGCTTCAGGCGACCTTCGTCGTCGGCGACGTGCTCGCGCTGTCAGCGCTCGGGCGCACATTCGACCGGATCATCGATTGCGGGCTGTACCACGTGATCGGCGACGACGAGCGACGCCGCTATCTGGTCGAGGTCGGGGCGGCGCTGGTGCCCGGCGGCCTGCACGTGATGCTCGGCTTCCAGACCAACCTCCAGGATCGTGGGCCGAGGGGCTACTCGCCCGTGGAGCTGCGGGCGGCGTTCGCGGAAGGGTGGCGGGAACACCTGATTCGGGAAGCGGTGTACGAGACGCGGGATCGGGAGGTCGGGCAGCCCGCGTGGTTGTCGATCTTCGAGCGTTTGGGATGAGCCCACACCTACGCGGAGATGGGCGCTCGCCAGCGCGCGGTGCGCAGCGCGCCGGGGAGGCATGAGCTCTCCATGCCCAGGTCGGTTCTCGAGACCTGTCGTGTGGCGCTGGACCGGCTCATTGTGGAGGTGGTGCTCAAGCCTGGGACGGCCCTCATTCGGTACAGCTGGAAGGCGTAGCCGACGGGCCAAACCGACCAGGATCCGTTCGGCCCAGCGTCGTGGAAGCCGTCGCTGGCCCCTGTCGGTTCAGCGCACACGAGGGCCCAGGGGCGGTTCTGATGCTCCGAGGGCCGGGGAGCTCGCGTGCTGCTCGCCGTCGCTCGACCATGTACACAGGCGCCATGCCTCCGCCTGGCCCTCGAACCGCCTCCGGTCATCGTGGGGTTCAACGTCAGGAATGTATGCACGGGGATAGCGGCGCGCGCGCTGATTGGGCCGCTGCATGGGCAGCCTGATCACCAGACAACGCGCTCTCGCGCATGGGCATCGGTCAGCTTCAGTAGGCGCCGTCCCCAACCACCTCCTTCTGCCCCCCTTCCGGCCCCTGCACACCCGTCGCCTCCCCTCACCTGCCCGCGATCAGCTCGACCAGGACCACCCGGTAGGCCGGCGCGTAGGCGGCGCGGTAGACCTCCGAGTGATGCACCGCCGGCAGGCCCTGGGCCAGCAGCAGCGCCGTGAACGCCTCCCAGGCGGCCTGGTCGAAGGCGAGCGGCAGGCCGGCAGCCTCTGTGATCAGGCCTACGGCGAGCATCAGCTCGGAGGTGAGCTGGCGCGGTTCCGGCGTCCAGCGCGCCGCGGTCTCCGAGAACGCCGTCGCCAGCGCCTCCAGGCTCCGCCCCTGAGCCACCCACGGCCGCAGATGCACACGCGCGAGCCCTTTCCCCGCGTCGAGCACCTCCACGTCCACCGCCTGGACGCCCTCCGGCAGCGGCGCCAGCTCGGCCGCCTCCTGTTGGAGCCAGGCGAGCGCGTCCCCCGCGCTGACCAGGTGCCCCGGCCCCATCGCCCGCTGGTGCAGGGCCTTGTAGAGATCGGCCGGCTCCATCTTCGGGTAGCGCCTGGCGTGCTCCGAGAGCAGGTCGAGCAGCTCTCCAATCCACGCTGCAGGCCCGTCCATGGCGACGTTGGAGTCGGTCTTGCTCGCCGGATCGCGCCGCCCCGCGCACCCCGCCAGCGCGGCGGCGCCGAGGGC
>CAZKWG010000219.1:0-10532 GCA_964556105.1 uncultured Enterobacterales bacterium
CCCGACCTGCCCCGCGACACCATGTCGGCGGTTCGCATCCATGGGGGGTATAAAGACATGACATTTGAGGAGCTAAATATCTATAATCTCTATTCGTTCCTTCAATCCTATCCAATAGTGAAAGTTGATCAAGTCCACATTGACGAGTTGGACGAGGAGCATAGGTGGATTGGTGGAGACAAACTGCGCAACTACCTTGTCGCCGAGATCGCGCTCGACGACAGCGTGTACGTGTTGTCTTGCAACAGGTGGTTCAAGATCGAGGCGGACTATGTCAAGGACGTTCACGCCCGCGTCGCCGCTCTTGAAGACCTCACCAGCGCGCTGAGCCTTCCGATCTGGGAACGGGACAAGAACTCAGCCAGCAAGTCAGAGAATGAGGATATCTACAACAGGCGTGTCGCGAACACACGCGGCTATCAGCTCCTCGACAAGGCCATGTTCACTTTCGGGCGACCGGTAGACAAGATCGAGGCGGCGGACCTGTTGACACCAGACCAGGACTTCCTCTGCGTCAAGAAGATGCGTGACTCAGCCACCCTCAGCCACCTCTGGGCTCAGGCGAGCGTCAGCGCCACGCTTCTGAACGTGGATAGGGCGTATGGCGACGAGATGGCTAGGATCTATAGGCGTAAATTCGGAAAGGACTATACCAGGAAGCAGGGCCGCTTTGTCTATGCCGTGGGCACCGACAAGGCGGGACCGCTCGCAGACAGCCTGTTCTTCTTCGCCAAGGTGAACCTGCTGCTGCACGTCGACCGCATCCGTGCCTGTGGCTACGAGGTGGCACTATGCCACATCGAGAAGCCAGTCAACCGCGTCATGCCCGCACCGAAACCGAAGTCGGCTCGGAAAAGACCATAGATGCGCAGACAGCTTCCCCCCAGCTCAGATCCACCTCAGCGAGAACTCTTCGAAAGTCCGCTCGACGACGTACTGCGCTGCTGGTTCGCAGACCCGCAGTGCCGCGAAGTGCTCTTCTGCGCACTTAATCTTCTGGTTCTCCGTGCCCCGACGGTCTGCCGCGCTCAGGCTTCCCTTGGTCTCCACGACGAAGTAGAGGCGCTCCTCGCCGTCGCGCTCGATCAGCACAGCCCAGTCTGGGTTGTAGCTCCCGAGCGGCGTAGGCACCTTGAACCAGCCAGGCAGCTTCGCGTACACCTTGACGTCTTCGTTGCTCTCTAGCGCCTTGGCGAAGGCCCGCTCGACCCCCTCGGAGTCGAGCACGACGTAGTCGTAGGGCGAGCGCGTCGAGGCCAGCAGCTCCCCCTTGAGGTACTCGGTCAGCTCCGTGTTGCGGAACAGCTCCTGCCCATAGACATCCTGGTCGCCGAGCCGGACGTACTTGATGCCCTCGACGATAGCGTCGCGCTTCGCGTCGTTGATGATGTCCGCGGTCCTGCGGATGAATTCCTGCGGGTTGCGCTCGAAGTCGTACAACCGTCCGCTGTCGATGAGGATCCGCGCCAGGGTACGCCGGGTGAGGTGCGTGCGATCCTGAAGCTCCGTGAGCACGTCGGGCAGGTCCACTCGGGGCTCGTGGACCGCCTCGACCGCCACGGCGCGACGCACGTCCCGCGTGCCGACCCCACCCACGCTCTCGGTCAGCGTGGCGGTGTCCCAGACCACGCGCGCCCGGGAGAAGGGCTCGGTGTCCTGAAGTCTCCTGGCGCACTCCACGGCCAGCGCCAGGGCGTCGAACTCGACGCGGTAGGTCGTCTTGTGCTTGATGCGGTCCCACAGCGCGCGGAAAGCGGGGCTGTCCAAGACCGCGCCGTTCACGCGGCGCCTGACCCGAGGCTCGTCGGCGTTCGTGAGCTGAATCCGGCTCGTGACGCGCTGCAGGTGCTCGATCGCCGCGGGCTCCACCGACCGGAATCGCTCCGGGAGCTTCAGGGTGCCCGACAGCAGCGCCCTCTTCAGGGACTCCTCGGCCTTGCCCGTCTTGTGGACGTAGCCCTGAGCCTGGAGCCAGGAGGCCAGCTCCTTGGCGGCTGCGGCGCCGAGCGAGGCGAGCTGGCCTCCCGGCAGCTCGTGCACCAGGGCCGCGAGCTGGTCTTCCTCTACGAAGCCGAAGCGGATCCCCGTCTCCTCCTCCAGCTCGGCCTGGAAGCGCGCGGCGAAGTCCTCGTAAGACTCGTTGGCGATGACGGTGAGCTTGTTGACCCCCTCGTCGCGCACCCGCTCGCCCTGCTGGTTCACGGCGATGCGCAGGCCGCGGCCGATCACCTGGCGTCGCTGGGTCTCGGTGCCGAATTCACGCAGCGCGGTGATCTGGAACACGTTGGGGTTGTCCCAGCCTTCACGGAGCGCGGAGTGGGAGAAGATGAACTCCAGCGGCGTGGCGAAGCTCAGCAGCTTCTCTTTGTCGGTCATGATCAGCCGGTAGGCGGCCTCGGCGGCGTCGCGGCCCGACTCGTTGCCCTCGCTGGTGTCGATGGACCGACCCCTGCGATCCTTGGAGAAGTAGCCGTCATGCGCGGCGGCGGCCGCCGCCTCGAGGTCTCGGCCGGCGTACAGGCTCGCATACGGTGTGCGGGAGGCCAGCCGCACGAACTCCTCCTCGAAGATCGTCGCGAGCGGACCCTTCTCCACCCCGTCATCGCCACGGTACTGGCGATAACGTTCGACGTGATCGATGAAGAACAGCGAGAGCACCTTGATACCGCGCTCGCGAAGCAGGAGCGCGCGCTCGAAGTGCTCCTGGATGGTGCGGCGGATCATCACGCGGTGCAGGGCGTCGGGCTCCAGGCTGCCGTGGGCCTGACCGGGCCGAAGCATGATCTCCTGGCCCGGGAGCCACAGCTTCATGTACAGGTCGTCCCGCGCCGCGCTCAGCTCGGTGACCGTAACGCCCTTGTAGACAGCCCGACGGGTGACCTGCTCCAGGTCGTCTCCCCCGTTCACCAGACGCTCCGCGCGCACCACGCCGCCGCCCGCCGTGCGCACGTCCAATTCCACCTTGGCGACCGGGAGCTGCCCCTTGCGCGCCACCACGGCCGTCAACGACACGTAGGGCAGGTTGTGCGCGTCCTCGACCCGGGCGGCGGCCACGCGGATCTCCTTGACCAGGCCCTGGTTGTACGCAGCCACGGCGTCCAGCTTGTAGACCATGTGGTAGCTGAACTTGTGGGTGGCCGAGTAGCGGATCGTAAACAGCGGAGCCATGTTGTCCACCGCCTCTTTGCCCTTGCCGCCCTTCTGCTTGCCGCTCGCGTCCGGTGCGCTCACGCCGTCCACGCTCTGAGGCTCGTCGATGATGATGATCGGCGCCACCTGCTTGATCAGGTTGATTGGCGCCTCATCCCCGTTGCCCTCCGGGCCCTTGTACAGATTGTTCACGTCTTTCTTGTTGATGGCGCCGACCGTCATCACCATCACCTGTAGGCTGCGCGAGGTAGCGAAGCTGCGCACCGAACCCATCTTGCTGGAGTCGTACTCGGTGACGACCGCGGCCTCGTTGTAGAGCCCGAGGAAGTGCTCGCGGGTCATCTGGAGCGTCTTGAGCACGCCCGCCCGGATCGCGACCGAGGGGACCACGATGATGAATTTGGAGAACCCATACTGGCGAAACAGCTCGAGCATCGTGCGCAGGTAGACGTAGGTCTTTCCGGTCCCGGTCTCCATCTCCACCGTGAAATTGTAGTCACTCCTGCCGCGCAGCTCGGCCGACGGCGCCACGCGCTCGCGGAGCTGGACCTGGCGCAAGTTCTCCAGCACGTCTTCAGGGGCCAGGTTCAGGCGATTCCCCACGCCGGAGCGGTCCAGGCCCAGGTCCGCCTGAGGGCCCGATGTCGAGGGCGCCAGCACCGTGAACGCGCTGGCGCCGCGCTCCGCGCCCCGGAAAAGGTCTACGACCGCCGCGACGGCGCGTGTCTGGAAATCGAGATCGCTCTCAAACTGGAACTTCATGGGCGCGACCTCCGGCTCACAGACTTCGGAGGTTGTGGAGCCCGTGCTGCTCCAGAATGGCGCTCAGGTTGACCTTAGCCACGTCATCGGCGAAGGCTGCGTCCCGGAAGATCACAGTGGTGGCCTCACGCGCGGGTTTGGGGCGCGCTGAGGCTCCCTCTGGCTCGACAGAGGCGGGCTTCAGCTTCTGGTGTAAGGCCACGAGGCCAGCCGCGAGACCCTCGACATCCGCACGGGGGATCTGGGGGGAGAGACAGGCGAGCAGCGCCCCTCCACCTACGGCATACACGGTGTGGCCAGCGATGGTGTGCGTGTCGACAGGCACGGTCAGCTCCAGCCCCAGCTTGAGCAGCAGCTCGGTCAGGAGGTCTGCTTCGGAGCGCCCAGGCTTGACGTGCTCGATGGCCAGCTCGATCTGGCGCTCCAGGTCGTCAGGTTGGAGATCGCCTGCGAACATGGGGTTCTCGGCGCGGAGTTTCTTGCCAGCGCGGCGGAGGCGCTCCTTTGTAATGGCGGAAATTGTTGGGTAGTCCTTCCTACTTGTTGCTTCTGGAAGCTGGGCCAAAATGAACCGTGGCCCTGGCGAGGCTCCCACCGCAAAGGCCATTGCCGCATGGCCCGTCGTGCCGCTGCCTGCGAAGAAGTCCATGACAAGCTCGCCAGATTGCAGATTCCCAACCTGGAAAATGCGCGTTAGTAGACGAAGCGGCTTGGGCGTATCGAATGGCGAATTGCCATCAAATAACTGATTAAGTTCCTTCTTAGCTTCATCTGTGTGTCCTACCTTCTCATGCGGCCACCAGTCATGAGGAAGGAGCCCGTCACGAACGTCTGCGAGAAAGAGCTTGAGCGCCGGCACACTGTTCGTTCCGTCGGTACCCCACCAGATACGCCCCTCGCGCACATGCTCCTCATGTACCTCCCGCGAGAATTTCCAGGCTTTCTTATCGGGGAACACGGTGACGCCAGTGTTCGGATTGACGATAGGATATACAAGATTGGGACGATCTTCTGGTGATGCTTGGTTCCAGTAGTCCACAGGCTTCCAGGGTCCGCGAGGATCGTTGTCGTAGTTGATATATCGTGCTCGCGACTCCTCATCTCTAGGTAGTAGTCCACACACAAAACGATCGGACTTCGCATATGCAACGACATGATCGCGCGTTGAAGCTACTCCTTTCGAGTTGTTGCTCACGGCATACTTCTTTTGCCACGCGAAGATTGCGATTCGGTTCTCTTCGCCAAAAACTTCGTCGAGCAGTTCAATGAGGTGGGCAACCTCATTGTCGTCAATGGTGATGAAGATTGAACCATCGTCGCGAAGCAGTTCGCGCGCCAGCTTCAATCTTGGAAGCATCATATTCAACCAGTTGGTATGAAATCTTCCTGAGGACTCGACATTGGATGTGCTCGTCAGTCCGTCATCTTCCTTCTGTCCCGTGATCCGAAGATACCGATCTACTCCATCCCTGAAGTCATCCGGATACACGAAATCGCCGCCCGTATTATACGGAGGATCAATGAAAACTACCTTGACTTGCCCCTGGTAGCTCTTCTGCAGCAGCTTCAGCACCTCCAGGTTGTCACCCTCGATGAACACGTTCTGCGTCTTGTCCCAGTCCACGCTCTCCTCGGGATAGGGTCGCAAGGTGCCCGTAGACGGCTGGAGCGCCAACTGCCGCGCAGCAGCCTTGCCCTTCCAGCTCAACCCGAAGCGCTCGCCGGGCAGCTCCAGATGCTCGCCCAGGAGCTGTCGGAGCACGTCCAGGTCCACGCGTCCCTCGACCACCGCCTCCGGGAACAGCTCGGCCAGGCGCTGCACGTTCTGCGCGGCGAGGTCAGCGGAGCAGGCGAGGTTGTCGTCGCGGGTGATCTTCTTCATCATGGGCGGCTTCGGAGGCTCCGGTGTGGGTGGTGGCTATCGGCGGAACTTCATTCGTAGCGCGGTGCGATACAGCCGGGTAGCGCGCCACTCTCGGGTGTCGCTCTCCGTAATCTCGAACATTCCCAGCGTCTTCATGCGCTCGAAGATCTGCTCCACGCTGTCGGTGGTCAGACCAGCGGCGCTCGCGATGGAATCCACCAGCCTGCCACGTTCGAATGGGGTGGTCTCGCCGTTCAAGGCATCGACCACCTGCGCCAGCGGCCGCTCGCGGAGGTTCACAGGGAGGAGCCAGCGCAGTTCGGAGAGCACCGCCAAAAGGAAATTCCCTTGTGTGACCTCGGCGTGGGCCTGCGCCAGCACCTTGGCTGCCACGCGGACCTCCTCCACACCATCGTCACGCATCCAACGATGGAGCCCATTGCCGCCCAGGGTGGCGTCCACGATGTGAGGCACTCGCTCCACGAAGTTGATCAACAGTCGGGGGTAAAACCCACTGCGTCCGGCAGGATCGTCGGTGAAGTATGTCCGCCAGAAGGTGCGGGTCAGCATGCGGGTCACACCTGACCGCTCCGAGAAGATCCGCTCCAGCCCGTCTTCGCAGACGCCGATGGGGACCTCGGCGCGCCGGAGTTGCTGATCGAGCGCCTTGAGCTCGGTCACGGCGTCGGGGAAGGTCGTTGCGAACCAGGGCGTCACCAGCACCGTGGCCAGCAGCAGGTTGAGGGCAGAGCCGTGGTCCCAGGTCAGGTCCAGGCGTCGGCCCTGCGAGATCTGCTCGAAATTCTCGTAGCCCTGCTCGATGAGATCGGTCCTCACAAAGACCTGGAGGCGCACGGCTGCGCGGAGCGACGTGGTGCTGCGAAGCGTGTGGACCACGCGCACCAGCGCCTCGATGAACTTGAGGGTGTGCTCTGGCGGGAAGGCCAGCTCCAGCCCGTCGATGAGCAACAGGCGCGGGCGCCCGGTGTGCGCTTGCGCGAGCTTCTCGACCAGCTCGCTGGGTTCACGGTGCTTTAACGCCAACTTGAAGCCCTCGATCAGCGCCTCCCTGTCGCTGGTCCCCTCCAGCAATCCCGCGGCGATCAGCGCCCACCAGAAGTGGTCCGCGCCTGCCGCTGTTCTGGTCGCGCGGGTCACCGCCAGGTCCCTGGCTGGGAGCCCGCCAGAGAATCCTTCCCCGTCGGTCTCCGGCACCAGCAGCGCCTCGCCCCGACCGCGCTCATGAAGGGTCCGCACCAGCCAGGTCTTGCCCGTGCCTTTCCGGCCGACCACCCAGTCGATCTCGTTCTCGGCCAGGAGCTGTTGCAACGCGTCCGTCTCCAGGCTGAGACCGCCGCTGACGTCTCCGGCCAGCGCGGGCACGGCCTCCTCCTGCGCCCGAGGCGGCCCGCCGAGGAGCTCGAGGGCGAGCCGCAGCTCACCCACCGCCTCTGGGGTCCCGGACTCCTGGCTCGTGGGCGGTGGCACACGCCCCCCCGCGACGTTGCTGTCGAAGGGCAGCACCACGAAGCGCTCAGCGACCAGATCGAGGGGGTCCACGGCGCTGGTCTCGGTCGTGAGCCGGTCCGCCAGTCCGACCAGCATCCTGGCGGCGTCCTCTCGATGCTTGACCTTGTGGGCGTCGCGATCCTCCCCCGGTGGAGCGAGCGCGAGCAGCGCGCCGTGTGGCATCTGGGTGTGGTGCCAAAGGCCGCGCACCGCAGAGACGGAGTGCCGCCACTGGCCATCCATGCGGGCGAAGAGGCAGACGGCACCGGGGAGGGCCATGACCCAGGGCAGCACGGTGGGCGCGAGCCCGGTACGATGATCGATCAGCACGGCGTCATAGCCATCAAAGACGGGCGCGAGACGCCGGACCAACGCGCTCTGCCCCGGCGGGTACAGCGCCATCTCCAAGGCGAGGCTCGCGGCATCAGCGGCGTACTCGTCGCCTGCGGGCGCAAAGGCGAGCAGATCGACGTAGCCCCTGCGCTCTCCCGGGTACGCGCGCAAGGGGCGCGCGGTCAGTCCACCGCGGACGCCGACCAGTGTGTGCTCCGGCCGCTCGATGCGCTGGCCCAGCAGGAGATCCAGCGAGGGAGCCTCAGCGTCGAGGTCGAGGACCAGGACGCGCCAGCCGTCGGACGCGAGCGCGCGCGCCAGCAGCGCCAGCGTGGACGAGCGACCCTGGCCTCCCTTGAACCCGTAGAAATGCACGAACCTCAGCTCGTCGGGGGGCTGGGCAGGGGGGGCAGCGTCCGCCTGGAGCATGGAGCCCAACCAGAAGGCGGGCTGAGCCGTGGGCAGCGAGGTGGGCTCATCGAGTCGCCGGGCGTCGATGCGCACGAAGAGGCGGGCGCAGGTGTCGCGGAGGTCGGTCGGGGCCAGGCTCAGAGCGGCGGCGACCTGGTCGTTGCGGAGATCGGGATCCGGGTCGAAGGAGGCGCTCACCACCTCGCCGTAGACGTAGGGGAAGGCAGGGACCCAGCGTACGTCCGGCCAAGCGGCTTTGACCCTCCTGAACAGCTCGGCCTGCGAGATCATGGGACCACCGCTTCGAGCGGCGTCGGGAGCCCGCGCCAGTGGGTGTTCAGCTCTTTGATGAGGTCGTTCGTCAGGCGCAGCGCCTCACGCAGCTCGGCGTCGGTCGTGCCCCCGGCATAGTCACTGGCGTGGTCGAGATAACGCATCTCGGGGTAGTTCTTTTCATCTAGCGGGACCCCCTCCTTCTTGAGGGCCGTCAACGCACCAATGAGCGGCGTCAGCGCCGTGTGGACACTCGCGGGAAACGCGCACCCCTGAATGGCATAGATGAAGTCATGTCCTTGCCGTCTCGGGAATGCCCCTCGCCCATGCACGTCCTTGAGCGACAGCTCCACCGCGACGAGCTTGCAGTAGAGCTGCAGCAGCGGGGAGGTCGCGTCCACTGAGCCAAAGGCGCGGCGGTTCGTTCGCCGTGCTGATGTCGCAGGTGTCGTCACCGGAGCAGCTCCTCGCCGTTCAAGCGCAGCTTCTCTCCGAGGGCCTGGCGCTGGAGGGTCAGATCAACCCGTCGCCGAAGCTGCGTGGCCTTCGCGATGGCCCTGTCAGAGCGCACGGCCTCCCGCTCCAGAGCCTCCCGGCCGGCGAGCAGCGACGCGAGTCGGTTGGCGGCCGCCTCATCCGTCGGTCGCCGAAAGTGCCCGGTGATCTTCGCTGCTCGCCACGCCATGAGGCTCCACGCCCAGCCTCTATAACACGCCCCAAGGTCGGCATCTGGCTGCGCGGCCAGCGCGAGCGACCCGAGGGCCTGAAGATCGGAGGGAGGCGCCTCCATGAGGCGCCCGCCGCTGACGGCAACGCGAGGGCCCGTGATGACCGAGCCTTCAAGGACGAGCCGAGCAGGATCCCGGACTGAGGGACGTTTCTCGGCGATGGACATCGTGATGTGCGCGTCGTCTGCGACCAGCAGCAGGACCGGGTACGGGATGGCGCGATGGAGCAGACCCGCAACACGCGGGGCGCGTTCGGCCTGGGTGATCGAGGCGCCCAGGACGGCGATCTCCGGGGCGCCCCCGTCGGCAGGAGCGGGCAGGCCGACGGTGTTCGGCCTCAGGATGGCCAGCCACCAGAGCGCGCTCAACGCCTGCTGCACCGCCTTGCGCGCGGGGGGGGACCCTATCTCTCGCTGGTCCAGCTGCTCCCGGGGCACCCTGCGGCCGACCCACGCGCTCTCCGGCAGGGCCAGGGCGTCGAGCATCGGCTGAAAGGGCAGCGCCGCGGCGCTCACGCGGCCCTCTCTTCGGGTGACACCACCACGACGGCCACCACCTCGATGTCCTCCATGCCTGAGAACTCGCCTCTCAAGACGTGCGTTCCTCCTGGTGCAAACAGGCTCGCGATGCCGCGCTCCTCCTCCTTGCCGACCACAGACGCGACCGCGGTGCTCAACGCGCGCACCAGGTCTTCGGTGCGCTCCCCGCGCCGCGTGCGCGCCTCCAGGTGCGCGACGGCGGCCAGGTCGGGCTCCTCCTTGCCGGCGCACAGCCCCTTGAGAAGCTCAAGCGCGATCTTGGGCTGCGTATGCGGATGAGACACGCGGCCGTCTTCTCCCACGCCAACCAGCAGGTGCGGCGTCAGCGGGTCGTTCTTCCGCGCCAGCGCCTCCGCGCCGTCGCCCATGACGCGGAGGCAGAACAGCACCCCCGGTTGAAGGCCGCTGTCCGCGGGCAGGGTGATGGCAGCGGTCAGGCCTGGCGGTGCCCGACCCAGGCGGGGGCCAAAGGTCTTGCGCGCCCGCGCGAGGTCCACGCGCAGGTCGGCCAGCGTGAGATCGGCCAGCGTGAGGCCCACGCCGACATCCTCGATGTCCACGACCCGCTCCTGGAGCTGGATGAGCTGACGCCGCCGGTACTCCAGGTCGTTCATCGGGTCGCCCGCAGACTGCTCGAAGGGGTTCTCCTCGCCGGTCGCGGAGACGTCCAGCAGCACCATCCGACCTGCGACGCGCTGCTCCAGGTTGATGTACTCCTCCAGCTCCAGGTTCGGCCAGAAGTTGATGAGCTGGATCCGCTGGTTGGGCGATCCGAGGCGATCAATGCGGCCGAAGCGCTGAATGATGCGCACGGGGTTCCAGTGGATGTCGTAGTTAATGACGGTGTCGCAGTCCTGGAGGTTCTGGCCCTCGGAGATGCAGTCGGTCGCGATGAGCAGGTCCAGCTCGCCCTCAGTGGCGAGGTCGGCTGGGCGCTCTTTGCTCCTCGGCGAAAAGGCGGCC
>CAZKWG010000220.1:0-10515 GCA_964556105.1 uncultured Enterobacterales bacterium
ATAGGAAAGGCGACAACAAATTGATTTTCAGCTGCTTGAAGAGATTTCCTGAGCCTGCCGCGCCGCGCGCTGCGGCTCCCGCGGCTCCCGCGCCGGCTCCGGTCGCGGCGATCTCCAGCGCCGGGCAGGTCTCGGCGCTCCTCGGCGGCTGGCTCCCCAACGCCGCGGGCGTCGCGGTCGTGCAGGTGTACCCGGTGACCAGCGTGGAGGTGATTCGCGCGGTCTGGAAGGGTTTCCGGGCCAAGCTGATCGCCGAGGGCGCGCTGGACCGCGCGCTGTCCGCGTCCGCGGTGCTGGGCGCGCTGGACCACGGCGTCCAGCTCGTCGCGGCTCAGGTCCGCGGGCCGGGCGGAGACATCCTGGTCTGGGTCGACGCCAGCACGGGGGCGCCGATCGCCGCTTTCCCGGACGCTGCGGTGTACCTCGCGGGTCTTAGCGGCTGAGGCTCCGTCAGGGGGCCTCTTCCTCGGTCACGATCTCTTGACGCGTCATCTTCAGTGTTCAGGTGACACCTGAAGGTGCTGACGATACGATCAAGGGAGCGCACCCCCGCCTTGGAGGCTCCATGCACAGGCTCTTCCTCCTGCCGCTCGTCGCCGGGCTCGCCGGCTGTGACGCTCCGTCCAGCGTCGAGACCATCGTCATCGAAGACGCGATCTCGCTCATCAAGGTCAACGCCGGCGCAGGCGACGTCACGCTGTCCCCCAGCGAGGACGGCACCATCACCGCCGAGGTCACGCTGACGGGCAACGGCACGAAGTTCTCCTACGAGGTCAAAGACGGAGAGCTGACGCTGAAGAAGCGCTGCGGCTTCATGAGCCCCGGCCCTTGCGAGACGGACTTCGCCATCCTCGCGCCCTCGAACGTCTCGGTGGAGATCGACACCAGCTCGGGCGCCGTCTCCGTCGAGGACTGGCAGGGCCCGCTCGACATCAACACCGGCTCCGGGGCCATCACCGTCAACGCCAGCTCCGGCAACCTCCTCGCGGAGACCGGGTCGGGGCGCATCACCACCAAGGAGATCTCCGCCAACCACATCGCGCTGCTCGGCGGCTCGGGCGAGATCGAGCTGGACGTGGTGGACGATGAGTTCGAGGATATCCTCATCGACAATGGGTCCGGTGACGTCGTCGCCTACCTCCCCGGCGGCGGGGACTACAACCTGATCGCCGAGAGCGGCTCGGGTTCAACGACGATCTTCGGCGTCGTCCAGTCCTCGAACTCGCCCCACATCGTCGAGGTCTACACCGGCGCGGGGGACATCACGATTCAGGGCCAGTGACATGGACCGCGATCTGGTGCCTTGACGCCGCGGCCGGCGCGTTATGCGGCGATTCATGCCGCAGCCGCAGACCGAACAAGCACCCATTCACCCCCTGAGCAGCTGGATCCGATTCATCCTCGGGTTCCTGTTCGTGGTCCTCATCACCCTGCCGACCCTGGTCCTGGCGCTGTTCCTGCTTCCCTCGCGGAAGCTCAGGGTCAGGCTGGGGAATCTCTACGGCAAGTCCATGGGGAGGACCTGTATCTGGCTGGCGGGGACGCGGCCGATCATCCACAACGCGGAGCGTCTGGACCCGAAGCGGCCGGCGATCTACGTCGCCAACCACGCCTCGGTCCTCGACGTTCACCTGGGGATCTGGATGTGCCCGGTGGGCGGCGTCGGCGCGGCCAAGAAGGAGATGGCCTACATCCCCTTCTTCGGGTGGATCTTCGCGCTGACCGGACACCTGCTGCTGGACCGCCAGAACCGCCACAACGCCATCGCCGCGATGGACAAGGTCGGCAAGCTGGTGCGCAAGCACCGCATGAGCGTCTGGATCTGGCCAGAGGGGACGCGCAGCCGGGATGGACGCCTGCTGCCCTTCAAGAAGGGCTTCGCTCACCTCGTGCTGGCCACCGGGCTGCCGATCGTGCCGGTGATCATCCACGGCACGCACCGCCGCTGGCCAAACCGCACCTACAAGCTCTATCCGGGCGATCTGCACATCGACGTGCTCCCGGCCATCGACACCAGCAGCTGGTCGATCGACACGCTCGACCAGCACATCGCTGACGTGCGCGCGGTCTTCATCGAGAACCTGGAGCCCGACCAGCGCCCGTTGGAGCTCACCGCCGCGGCGTCCTGACAAGGCAGGTCGCCGCGCTTGCGCGTCCTCAGAGGGACGGGCATGCTGGAGCATCAGGAGGTCCACTTGCCCTTCCATCGTCTGACGCTGATCTGGCTCACGCTCTCTGGCGCCGCGGCGCTCGCTCAGGAGCCTGGCGCGCTCGAGTCCGTAGGCTCCGCCGAGGATCCCGGCGCGCAGGAGGACGACGACATCGACGTCCTCGTGCTCCCCGGCGGTGAGGAGGGCCCGGCGCCCATCATCAATGGCGAGAGCGCCGACGAGTCGCTCTTCCCGAGCACCGGCGGGCTGCTGGTGCGCCTGGACGAGAACGGCCAGGAGGGCGTCGTCCTCATGTGCTCGTCCACGCTCATCGCGCCGGACGTGGTGCTGATCGCCGCGCACTGTGTGGACCCGGTAGGGCTCTGCCAGGTCGAGGCCGACTGCGTCGCCGAGGTGGGCTGGTCGCGCGAGGCCAACCTGGGGGCCTGGACCTCGCTCAGCGAGTCCTGGCCCGATGACGTGATCATGGCCACCGAGTGGGAGATGCACCCGCAGTGGGACTACTACGCGCTGGCCTATGGGCTGGCCGAGAACGACGACATCGCGCTGGTCTTCCTGGAGTCGGCGGTCGAGGATGTCACGCCAGCCCTGCTGCCGACGGAGCTCGAGGCCGAGGAGATCGAGGAGGGCGATGAGGTGAGCATCGTCGGCTGGGGCTTCGTGGACGCGGACGGCATCGATCCCTACGGCGTAAAGATGTGGGGGAAGTCCGATATCAGCCGCATCGCCACCTACGAGATGCAGATCGGCATGGCCTTCGAGTCCGTCCGCAAGTGCCACGGCGACTCCGGCGGGCCGACCTTCCGCGACTTCCCGGACAGCGACTCGGCGATCAAGGAGCGCCTGATCGGCGTCACCAGCCACACCTACGACTCGACGGACTGCAGCGAGACCGGCGGCGTGGACACGCGCGTGGACTACCACCGCAGCTTCATCGCCGCCCAGATGGTCTCGCGCTGCCAGGCTGGGACGCGCGTCTGGTGTGAGACGGAGGGCATCATCCCGCCGCCGGTTGAGCCGAAGACCAACGCGGAGCTGATCTCCGACATCAAGCTCATCGGCTGCGCCACGGGCGGCGGCGGCGCTGCGCCCTGGGCGGCCCTGGTCGGGCTCGCCCTGACCCTGGGCCGGCGCTACAGGCCGGCGCCCAGCACGAGATAGCTGGCCCCGGCGTTCGACGCGCCGTCGTCGTTGTTGTAGGCGCCGATCAGCAGATCCGCCTTCCCGTCGGCGTTGGCGTCGCCGCCGCCGGAGACCGCGTACCCGGCGTAGTCGGTCGTCGACTCCCCGGCCCAGCTCGCCGCGCCCGCCGTGAGCGAGGCGGTGCCCGAGACCGGCCCGAGGACCAGCCAGGCGGCGCCCGCGTCGCTGCCGGCTTCGTCGTTGTAGACCGCGCCGATGAGCAGGTCGGCGTGGCCGTCGCCGTCCGTGTCGCCCGCGCCGGAGACCGAGATCCCCGCCGAGTCGCTGCGGGTGGTGCCGTAGCGGATGGCGTCCGCGTCGGCCAGCAGGCCGGTTCCCGACCAGGAGCCCAGCAGCAGATAGGTGCCGCCCGCGTCGCGCACGGCGCTATAGTCCGCCTTGTAGGCGCCGACGACCGTGTCCGCATAGCCGTCGCCGTTCACGTCTCCCGCGCCGTCGAGGGAGGCGCCGGCCGCGTCGCCGAACTCCTCGCCGAAGCGCGCGCCGTCCGCGTCCGAGGTGCTCCGCGAGCCGCTCACCGGCCCGAGGAAGAGGAAGGCGGCGCCACAGCCCGAGCCCTCATCGTCCTCGCCCTCGGCGCCGACGAGCAGATCGTCCAGTCCGTCGCCGTCCACGTCGCCGGCGCTGCCGGGCGTGGACGCGTAGTCATAGGCGGTCTCCCCGTAGATCATCGCGTCGGATGTTGACAGGTCGATATCCCCGCTCGACGGCGTCGAGACGATGTAGACCGCTCCGCCCTTCACGCCGCCTACGGTGTGGTTTCGAGCGCCGACGCCGATCTCCGCGAGGCCGTCTCCGTCGAGGTCTCCGACCAGATCGAGGTTCGAGCCTGCATAGTCCGAGGCGTCCTCGCCCACCAGGCAGGTGTCGGCGAGGGTCAACGACAGCGAGCCGCTCACGGGGCCCTTGACCAGCCAGGCGGCGCCCGCCGAGCTCGCCCCGGCGTCGTTGCCCTTGGCGCCGACGAGGAGGTCGTCGTAGCCGTCGCCGTCCACGTCCCCACCGCCGCCGACGGCCTCGCCCGAGGCGTCCGAGGAGGCCTCGCCGATCAGGATGGCGTCGGCGTCGCTCAGGTCCACGCTGCCCGTGGGCGCGCCGAGGACCAGGTAGGAGCTGCCGGCGGAGGAGGCTCGGCGGTCGTTGCCCGGCGCGCCGATGAGCAGGTCGTCCGCGCCGTCCCCGTCCACGTCGCCGACGAAGGCCACGGAGTAGCCGGCCTTGTCGCTGGCCTCTTCGCCTAGGAGGGTCGCGGTCGCGTCGCCCACGGAGCCGTCCCCGGAGAGCGCGCAGTCGTTGGAGCCGCCGTCGCAGTCGTTGTCCAGCCCGTCCTCGCAGACCTCCGTCTCGCCCGGGTTGAGGCCGTCGTCGTCGTCATCGCAGTCGCCTCCCTGCGCGGCGTAGCCCGTGGGCGCGTCGCAGCTCTCGCGGGTGCGGTCGTCCTCGCCGTAGCCGTCGTCGTCGCCGTCGTAGTACCAGGTCTCGAGCCCGATGGCGTCGTCGTCTACCCGGCCGTCGCAGTCCTCGTCGGCGCCGTCACAGGTCTCGGTGGCGCCGGGGTGAACGCCCGCGTCGTCGTCGTCGCAGTCCTCGTCGTCGCCCACGTAGCCGGAGGGCGCGTCGCAGGCCTCGCGGGTGGCGCTGGGGTCGCCATAGCCGTCGTCATCGGCGTCGGCGTACCAGGTGGGCGCGTCGGTGGGGTCCTCGTCCACCACGCCGTCGCAGTCCTCGTCCTGGTCGTCGCAGGTCTCGTCGGCGCCGGGGAAGACGCTCCTCTGCGTGTCGTCGCAGTCGCTGTCATCGTCCAGATAGCCGCTCGGCAGCTCGCAGCTCGCCAGCGTGCTGGCCGGGTCGCCATAGCCATCGTCGTCCGCGTCGGCGTACCAGACGCTGGCGTCGCTGGCGTCCTCGTCCACCACGTCGTCGCAGTCCTCGTCCACCCCGTCGCAGGTCTCGGTCGCGCCCGGGTTGATGGTCGCGTCGTCCTCGTTGCAGTCGCCGCCCAGGCTGCGGTAGCCGCCAGGGCGATCGCAGGCGAGCTGGGTCTTCGCGTCGTTGCCGTAGAGGTCGCGATCCTTGTCGCGGAACCAGGTGCTGGCGTCCACCGCCGAGCCCTCGTCGGTCTCGCCGTCGCAGTCGTTGTCTACGTCGTCGCAGTACTCGAGCGCGTCGGGGCTGGTGGTGGGCTCGTCGTCGTCGCAGTCCGTCGCGTCGGCGAGGTAGCCGGTGGGCGCCGCGCAGGCGAGCGTGGTCTCGGCGGGGTCGCCGAAGCCGTCCCCGTCCGCGTCGGCGTACCAGGTGTCGGCGTCAATGGCCGAGTCCTCGTCCACCACGCCGTCGCAGTCGTCGTCCGCGCCGTCGCAGGTCTCGTCGGCGCCAGGGTAGGTGCTGTCGTCGTCGTCATCGCAGTCCGAGGCGTCGTCCAGGTAGCCCTCGGGCAGCTCGCAGGCGCGGGTCTCCTCGTCGGGGTCCCCGTAGCCGTCGGCGTCGGCGTCGGCGTACCAGGTGCCGGCGTCGACGGCGGAGTCCTCGTCCGTCTCGCTGTCGCAGTCGTCGTCCTGGCCGTTGCAGAGCTCGTCGGCGCTCGGGCTCACGTCCGCGTCATCGTCGTCACAGTCGGCGCTGTCCAGCGTCCAGCCCGCGGGACCCTCGCAGGCGACGACCGTCTCCGCGTCGGAGCCGTAGCCGTCCCCGTCCACGTCCGGGTACCAGGTGTCGGCGTCGATGGCCGAGTCCTCGTCGACCTCGCCGTCGCAGTCGTCGTCGAAGGTGTTGCAGGTCTCGTCCGCCCCCGGGTAGGCGTCGGGGTCGTCGTCGCTGCAGTCGGTGTCGTCGGAGACGTAGCCGTCCGGCGCCTCGCAGGCGGCCTGCTCGACCAGCGGGTTGCCGAAGCCGTCGTCGTCCAGGTCCTCGTACCAGGCGAGCGCGTCGGTGGCGTCCTCGTCCGCCTCTCCGTCGCAGTCATCGTCGATGAGGTTGCAGGTCTCGTCGGCGCCCGGAAAGGTGGTGGAGACGAGGTCATCGCAGTCATCGGCGTTGTCGGCGAAGCCGTCGGGCTGGTCACAGGCCAGGGCGCTGAGATCGGGCACGCCGAAGCCGTCCCCGTCCGCGTCGCCGTACCAGGTCGCGGCGTCGATGGCGGAGTCCTCGTCGATCTCGCCGTCGCAGTCGTCGTCCACGCCGTCGCAGGTCTCGTCGGCGCCGGGGAAGTGGGCGGGATCGGCGTCGTCGCACTCCTTGCAGGCGGCGAAGCCGTCGGCGTCCGCGTCGGCGTAGCCGGTGGAGCCGTCACAGTTGTAGTCGTTGGGGTCCTCGCAGTCCAGCTCCTCGGCGCCCGGGTTGAAGGCGGGATCGACGTCGTCGCAGTCGCCGCCGTACATGGCGTAGCCGTCGGGCTGGGTACAACTGCTGGTTGTAGCGTCGTCCAGCCCGAAGCCGTCCTGATCGCCGTCCGCGTACCAGACGAGCGCGTCGGTGGCGTCCTCGTCCGCCTCGCCGTCGCAGTCATTGTCCTGCTCGTCGCAGACCTCGTCGGCGCCCGGGTACACCGTCGCCTGGCCGTCGTCGCAGTCCGTGCCGTCGCTGACATAGGTGTCGGGCGCGTCGCAGCCGCTCATCGCGCGGGTCGGGTCGCCGAAGCCGTCGCCGTCCTCGTCGGCGTACGCGCTCAGCGCGACGTCCTCGTCGATCTCGTCGTCGCAGTCGTTGTCCAGGCCGTCACACTCGTCGTCGGCCGCGCCCGGGTAGATGAAGGGGTTGTCGTCGTCGCAGTCCTCCTCGACGCCGAAGCCGTCGTCGTCCGCGTCGTCGTCCTCGGGCACGCCCGTCTCCTCTTCGGCCGTGTCGTCTACCTGCGGCCCCTTGTCGCTGGGCTGTGGGCAGCCGATGAGGAGGACGAGCGCGGGCAGGACCAGGGCGCGTGCGAGCATGGACACCTCGGCGGGCAGACCAGGGAGAAGAGCCTGTCCAAGCGAGCATCATAGCACCGGCCCGGTCAGGCGTTCAGTGCCAAGGCCCTCGCCGCCAACGGGCGAGGATGATCCCGCTCCACAGCCGTCGACGGTGATCGGCGCTACCCTCCTGGTGCTCACGCACGATCTGGCGCCAGGTCGCGGGCGGCACGAGGTCGGCGAGGGTGTCCTCGACGCCCGCGAGCAGGTGCGCGCAGGGGCCCCGCAGCCAGGGGCCGACGGGCGCGCCGAAGCCCTGCTTCTTTCGGGCGAGGGTCTCGGGAGGCAGCACGCTGGCGGCGGCGCGGCGCAGGACGATCTTGCTCTCGCGGGCGCTGAGCTTGTGCGCGAGGGGGACGCTGGCCGCCAGCTCGAAGACGCCGCGGTCCAGATAGGGGCTGCGCACCTCGATCCCGTGCGCCATGCTCGCCCGATCTACCTTCACGAGCACGCCGTCGGAGAGGTACATCCGGGCGTCCAGGTACATCGCGCGGCTGGCCGGGTCCGCCTCGGCCGCCGCGGCCGCGTGGGCGTCCACCACGCTCCAGATCGGGTCCTGCGCGCCCACGCCCAGCTCGTCCGGCAGCCAGGCGCCCATCCAGAGCTGGTGGCGCCGCGCCCAGGGCAGGCCCAGGCCAAGCGCCAGCCGCTTCGCCATGTAGTCGCGGCTGACCCCCTCCAGGCTGACGGGGAGCCGGGAGGCGAGCCCGCGCATCAGGCCGCCCGCCGGCTCCAGCAGGGGGGCGAGCTGGTGGGCGCGCAGGGTGGGGTAGCCGCCGAAGGCCTCGTCGCCGCCGTCGCCGGAGATCACGGCCTTCAAGCCGGCCTCCTGCACCAGCTCCATCAGGCGCCAGGTCGGCACCAGGCTGCTGTCGGCCAGCGGCTCGTCCATGTGGGCGCCGATCGCGTCCAGGATGCGCGGGAGATCCGTGTGCGAGAGCCGCGCCTCGCGATGCAGGGTGCCGAGCGAGGCGGCCACGGCGCGGGCGGCGGCGCTCTCGTCGAAGCCCGGGGCGTCCACGGCGATGGAGAAGCTCTGGACCGGGTCCTTGGAGCGCTTCTGGGCGATGGCCGTGACGAAGGAGCTGTCCAGCCCGCCCGAGAGCAGGTAGCCCACGGGCACGTCGGCGCTCATGCGCTGGAAGGTCGCCACCTGAACGGCGCCGTAGACGCTGCGCGCCCAGCGGTCCAGGTTGCCGCCCTCGCCGCCCTCGGGCACGGGCGGCGTCCACCAGCGCCCCTGGCGCAGGCCCTGCTCGTCGACCTCCAGCCAGGTGCCGGGCTCCAGCTTGTGGATCCCCTCCCAGGCCGTCCAGGGCGTGGGGATGTACTCCCAGAGCAGCAGGCTCTGCAGCGAGCGTCGGTCCTCCCGAAAGCCGAGGGCCGGGTGTCGGCGCAGCGCCCGCAGCTCGCTGGCGAAGAGGATCGTGCCGTCCGTGGCCCGCGCCCAGTAGAGCGGCTTGACCCCGAGGCGGTCGCGCATCAGCGTGAGCCGGCGCTGCTCGGTGTCCACCATCGCCATGGCGAACATGCCGTCCATGCGGGAGAGAGCGCGCTCGACGGGGATCTCGGCGAGCAGACCCAGCGCGACCTCGGTGTCCGAGCGCGTGCGGAAGGGGAGGCCGTTGCTCTCCATCTCCTTTCGCAGAGGGTTATGGTTGTAGATCTCGCCGTTGAACACAAGCCACAGGCGACCCGTCGGGTCCGACATGGGCTGGTCGCCGCCGGCCGGGTCCACGATGGCCAGGCGGCGCATCCCCAGCGCGGCGTAGGGGCGCCCTCCCGGTCGGGAGAAGGTGCGCAGGCCCTCGCCGTCCGGCCCGCGATGGTGGAGCACGTCGATCATGCCCTGGAGCGGCCCGGGGTCGAGTCCATCCGCCCGGAACGCTCCAACGATGCCGCACATGCTGCTCAGCCCTCCCTGCGCGGACTAACCAGCGGGGCGCGCCCGTCCAGGTCGGCGGGCCTCAGGCCGACGTTTCGTAGGGTCTCGACCCGGTAGGGCGCCTTCCCCTGGATCTCGAAGTGCATGCGGATGAGCACCTCGGCGATGACGCCCAGCGTGATCTCCACCACCCCGAAGATGGCCAGCATCGGGCTGACGATCGTGAGGGCGGCGGCCAGCAGCGGCTGGTCCACCAGCGTCCAGAAGGCGATGGCCACGACCCCGGCCACGAAGCCGGCCATCACCAGCAGCATCCCCACCCAGCCGAAGAAGTAGATCGGCGTGACGAAGAAGTCGCGCAGAAACTTCAAGGTCGTGAGGTCCAGCAGGACCTTCGGGATGCGCGAGAGCCCGTACTTGCTCTGACCCTTCCGCCGCGGGTGGTGACGGACGGGCACCTCGAGCACGCGAGCGCCGGCCCAGGTCACGTAGATTGGGATGAACCTGTGCATCTCGCCGTAGAGCGGCAGATCCACCACGAAGGCGCGGCGGTAGGCGCGCAGCGTGCAGCCGTAGTCGTGCAGCGGCACGTTGGACAGGCGGCTGATCAGCCAGTTGGCGGCGCGGCTGGGCAGGGTGCGGGTAAGGAAGGTGTCCTTGCGATCCTTGCGCCAGCCGCAGACCAGATCCGCCCGGTCGAGCAGCGCGACCAGCGCGGGGATGTCCGCCGGATCGTTCTGGAGATCGGCGTCCATCGTGACGATGATCGGCGCGACCGAGGCGCGCAGCCCGGCGGAGAGCGCCGCGGTCTGCCCGTAGTTGCGCACGAAGTGGATGACCTTGATCCGGCTGTCCGAGGCCGCGAGCCGGTCGAGCACGGCCGTGGAGCCGTCGCGGCTGCCGTCGTTGACCAGCACGAGCTCCCAGGGCAGGGAGCCCAGCGCCTCGCGCACCGCGCGCGCGAGGTCCTCGAGGTTGTCCACCTCGTCGTAGACGGGGACCACGACCGAGACCTCGGGCGTCGCGATCGGCTCCTGGGGCTGAAGCTGGCTCACCCGCCCTGGATAGCACGGATCGGATGTTCAGTCAGCCCATCCGGCTGGAGCCCCGATCAGGACAGGCTCCTCGCGGCGCTGCGTCTTACTTGCCCTGCGCCGGAGGCGGCGCACCCTCACCCTCGGGAGGAGGCCCACCCTGTCCACCGGGGCCGCCGCCGCCAGGACCGCCGCCGCCAGGACCACCGCCGCCGGGGCCGCCGCCGCCGGGGCCGCCGCCACCCTGTCCGCCCGGCGCGCCGCCGCCCGAGCCG
>CAZKWG010000221.1:0-6233 GCA_964556105.1 uncultured Enterobacterales bacterium
CCCCACGCTGGCCATCTCCTCGACGGCACCTTCCGCACCGCCGACACCGAGAACGCCGAAGAGAAGTTCGCTTCCATGGTCGCCCTGGGCATCTGCGGCAGCGGCTACGAGATGGGCCTGCAGAGCGCCTATCTGGCCGTCACCGACGAGGAGGCCAAGGAGGACAACAAGAAGTTCCTCCGCGACGAGGCCAGCCTGTCGATGATCTTCGTGGCGAACGAGCAGGATTATTCGCCGTTCGGCGTCAACGAGTACATCAACGCCTTCCGCGACGTCAAGGGTCAGCGCTCGCGCGACGTGTTCAACGCCAGCGCGCTGGTGGTCAAGGATCTCGAGGACTGCTCCACCCGCGAGGTCAACGCGGGCGCCTCCGTCGGCAGCCGCTACCTGGACGTCGCGAAGCAGACCAACGGCATCCGCTCGGACATCTGCGCGGACGACTTCGCCACCATCGTCACCGATCTCTCCCTGAACGCGAGCCGGCTCACGGAGACCTTCTATCTGAGCGACATGCCGGACATGAAGACGCTGACGGTGACGCTGGACGAGACGGAGATCCCATGCGACGAGGGGCGCTGGACCTACGAGCTCCAGGAGGACGAGGACGGCGTCAAGATGCCCGCCGTGGTCTTCGAGCGCGATCAGCTCCCGCCCATCGGCTCGCAGATCACCATCCGTTACGACTTCGGCGCGGGTGATCCGGCGGACTTCTGCACCAGCAGCGGCGAGGGAGAGGGCGCATGAGGGCGCTGCTCATCGCCTGTCTGCTGGCCAGCTCGAGCTGTGGGGGCCTTCAGAAGCTGGAGTGCGTGGACCACGGGAGCTGCCCGGAGGGCACGGGCTGCGTCGAGGGCTACTGCTCGCCGGTGGAGTGCTTCTCCAGCGCCGACTGTGACGTCTTCAACTTCTGCAATCCCTCCTTCGAGTGCCAGGAGGGCTGCGAGACCGACGACGACTGCACCGCGGGCGACACCTGCGACAAGACCAGCCACACCTGCTCGACCTACGGCTGCCGCAGCACCGAGCTGGACTGCGACTACGGCGAGACCTGCAACGCCAGCTCCGGCGAGTGCGAGCAGGAGGGGGAGTGGTGTGAGACGGGCTGCAACGTCAACAACCTCTACTCCTGCGGGACCAACCAGTACTGCATCGCCAACACCGACGGCGGCGACGGCTACTGCTGGAACTTCTGCGAGGACAACGGCGACTGCCCCCGCGGCTTCGAGTGCGTCGAGCTGGGCGTGGGCTACGACAACATCTGCTACGGCGACTGCGACTACATGACCGAGAACGGCTTCTTGTAGGCCGGCCTCGGTCAGCTCATCTGGTCCATGAAGTGCGGCAGCATGTTGCGCCAGGTCGGCCAGTCGTGGTCCCACTGGGGGCCCCAGACCTCGAGCCGGGTCGGCACGCGCTTGTCGATGAGCGCGTCGGCGAGCTTGCGCGCCTGATCGAGGTGCTCCCAGCGACCGCCGCCGTTGGCGAGGATGAACAGGCTCTTGCGCAGGTGGCCGAGCTGGTAGCCTTCGCCCAGGTTGGGCAGGAAGTGCAGCGGGCTGTTGAAGTAGAAGTCGTCATCGCGCCAGGCGCCCATGAACGCGTCCATCTCGTACCAGCCGCTCATCCCGATGGTGAGATCGATCCAGTCGGGGTGCTTTGCGCCGGCGTTGACGGCCACGTAGGCGCCGAGGCTGGCCCCGGCCACGGCGATCTTCTGGCCCCCGTTGTTCGACGCGTAGCGCACCCAGGGCAGCAGCTCGTCCACCAGGTAGCGGTCATAGCGCGCCGCCATCTTGGACTTGTAGCGGGGCGTCGCCGTGCGGCTGTTCCAGGTGTCCCGGCTCACGCTGTTCGCCGAGAAGACCTGGAGCCGCCCCTCGTCGATGAGCGGCGAGAGCGCGTCGATCAGCTTGAAGCGCGCGTGGTCCATGTGGTCGGCGCCCGAGGTGGGGAAGAGCAGCAGCGCCTTCCCTTCGCGGCCCCACTGGGCCACCGCCATGTCTCGCTCCAGCGCCGGACTGTACCAGCTCTTCTCCTCGTGTCTCATGCGCTCCTCGTCGTTCTGGGCTTGCCGCGGTCCCGGTCCCGGGTGAGGTGACCTCGTAGCCGATGGGGTCACTCCATGCACGTCCTCTTCATCGCCCCGAATTTCCCAGCCAACCAGCGGGAGTTTGTCCGCGCGCTGAAGGCCGTGGGCGCGGTCGTCACCGGCATCGGGGACACGCGCACGGAGTACCTGGATGACCAGATCAAGGGCTGGCTGGACTTCTACGAGCACGTCCCCAGCCTGAGCGACGAGGAGGCCGTGACCGAGGCCGTGCGCCGCGCCCAGCGTCGCGGCCCCTGGGTGGATCGGCTGGAGGCCACCATCGAGGCGCACGTGCTCATGGCTGCGCGGGTGCGCGAGCGAACCGGCATACCCGGCATGTCCAGCGAGACGGTGCTGGTCTGTCGGGACAAGTTCCGCATGAAGCAGTTTCTTCGTGCGCGCGGCGTTCCCTGCGCCAGGAACGCGGCCGTCAGCTCCGTCGCCGAGGCGCGCGCCTTCGTCGCCGAGCACGGCTATCCGGCCATCCTCAAGCCCCGCGACGGCGCGGGCGCGGCGGGCACCTACCGCCTGGAGAGCGACGAGGACCTCCTCCGCGCGGTGGTCGAGACCGGGCTCGACCGGCGCCCCCTGCCGATGACCATGGAGGAATTCGTCAGCGGGCACGAGGGCTTCTACGACACGCTGACCTGCAACGGTCAGGTCGTCTTCGAGGGCATCTGCCACTACTACCCGAACGTGCTCGAGGCGATGCGCTCGCGCCTGGTAAACCCGCAGATCCTGGTCACGAACCGCATCGACGCTCCCGGCTACACCATGCTCAAGGAGTTCGGTCGGCGCGTGATCGCCACCCTCGGCCTGTCGACGACGCCCACCCACATGGAGTGGTTCTACGGACCCAAGGGCCTCATGTTCAGCGAGATCGGCGCCCGGCCGCCCGGCTGCCGTCTGTGGGACCTGTACAACCAGGCCAATGACTTCGACCTCTACCACGCCTGGGCAGAGGCCATCGTGCTCGGGCGGACCAGCCCGCGCCCCAGCCGCCGCTACAGCGCGGGGGCCATCGCCCTCCGGCCGAGCCAGGACGGCCACATCCGGGCCTACCAGGGCGTGGACGAGGTCAAGGAGCGGTTCGGCAACTGGATCATCAAGGCCCACCTGCCGCCCGCGGGCACGCCCACCCAGCCGGTCGAGGCCGGCTACCTGGCGAACGCCTGGCTCTGGGTCCGCCATCCCGACTACGACGCCTGCCGGGTCATGCTCGACGAGATCGGGCAGACGATCAAGGTCATCGCGGGCTAGATCACCTAGTTTTTGCAGGCCTCGTAGCGGCGCCGGCAGCCGACCACCCGGATCTCCACCGGCGCGACGCCGGCGTCGATCATGTCCAGGCGGCGGGCGGCCTTCTCAGAGACGTCGATCACCCGCCCCTTCGCGTAGGGCCCGCGGTCATTGATCACGACGCGGACGTGCTGCCCCGTGTCCACCCGCGTCACCTTCACCACCGTCCCGAAGGGCAGCGTGCGGTGGGCGGCCGTGCGCCTGGCGGGGCGAAAAGGGACGCCGGACGCCGTCGGTTTGCCGGCGAAGCCGGGCCCGTACCAGGACGCCTTTCCGGTCTGCGGCGGCGCGCGGTGGGCGCAGGCGCTGAGCCAGGCCAGCAGGAGCAGCAGGGCGGGGCGCATTGGCC
Source organism: uncultured Enterobacterales bacterium (assembly GCA_964556105.1). Classification (GTDB taxonomy): domain Bacteria; phylum Myxococcota_A; class UBA796; order UBA796; family CAZKWG01; genus CAZKWG01. Next base: position 3,738 of record CAZKWG010000221.1, read on the forward strand.
TCACGCGTACCGCACGCGGACGGTCTCGATGATCACCTGGAGCGCGTGCTTGACCACTTCGGTGTCGGGGTGGCGGACGATGGCGTAGCCGTCGCCCTCGTAAGAGTCGCGCTTGGGGGCGCCGATCTTCGGCAGGCTGGCCTCGACGACGTGCGCGCCCACCCGGCGCTGCGCCTCCTCCACGCCGTCCACGGCCACCACCCGGCCCTCGCCCGCGCCGCGCAGGAAGGCGCAGCCCGCGCTGAACTTGCGCTCCCAGGGGCCGTCATAGGCCTCGTCCACCACCGCGCGGGCCCAGGCCCTGTACAGGTCGGTGTCATAGGCCAGGCCGGTCAGGCGGACGATGTTCGCGCCCGGAGGGCGGGCGGCGATCTCGCCGATGGCGATGCTGCCGTTGGGACGCCGGAACCACTCCATGTGGGTCAGGCCGCTGGCCATCCCCAGGGCGGAGACGGCGCGCAGCCCCACGGCGCGCGCGGCGTCGAACTCCGGCCCGCCGATCTCGCGCGGCAGCAGGCAGACCCACTGAATCCAGGGGTTCTTCGTCACCTCCAGCGGCCCTGGGTAGTAGCGGCTGATGGAGTGGAAGAGCGGGTGGCCGGAGAGGCAGAGGGTCTCCATGCTGTACTCGTCGCCGCGGATGAACTCCTCGGCCAGCACGGGCCGGTCCGGGGCCGGGCGGGTGGCGTTGATCGCGCTGGCCAGGGCGTCCGTGCTCTCGATGCGCCAGGTCGAGCGGCAGCCCGCGCCGGCCAGGGGCTTGAGCACGAGCGGGAACCCGACCTCGCGGGCGAAGCCGAGCGCGTCGCCCTCGCTGGTGAGGATGCGATGGCGCGCGCAGGGCAGGCCGGCGGCGCGCAGGGCGTCCTTCATGCGGGCCTTGTCGCGGAACCGATCCGCCGAGGCCACCGTGAGCCCGGGGACGTCGAAGAAGGCGCGCACCTCGGCGAGCTGCGTCTGCAGGTCCTCGAGCACGCCCGTGATCCGGTGCGGCGCGCCGTGCCGCCGGACCAGCCCCTTGATCGCGTCGGCGATCTGCTGCGCGTCCAGCCCGTCCTTGACCAGCGCCGTGTCCGCGAAGCCCGCCTCGGCCGGGGGCGGCTCCTGAAGTACGCCGAGCAGGCGGACATTGGACAGGTTGCGCAAGGCGCGCGCGAAGCGCAGCGTGGTCTCGAGCGGGAAGGGAGCGACGAAGATGACGTTGCGCATGGTCGGCGGCTCACGGGTTATGGGGCGCGCGGCTTAATCTCTTCCCCTGCTACGTCAATGGGCCGGGCGGGACCTCGACGCGGAGCATGCCATGAACGTGGTCTTCCTCTCTCCGAATTACCCTCCCGAGATGCACGAGTACACCCGCGGCCTCGCCGAGGTCGGCGCGCGCGTGTACGGGATCGGCGACAGCCCGGCCGGCGGCCTCGCTCCGAAGGTCCGCGCGGCGCTGACGGACTACCTGCAGGTCCCGCGGATCATGGACGAGGAGGACGTCCTGGAGCGCGCCCACGCCTGGCTGCGCGGGAAGAGCGTGGACCGGGTCGAGAGTCAGTGGGAGCCGCTGGTGCTGCTGGCGGCGCGCATGCGCGAGCGCTTCGGCGTGCCGGGGATGAGCGCCGACACCGTGCGGGGCTTCCGCGACAAGGGGCTGATGAAGCAGCGCGTCGCCGCCGCGGGCCTGCGCGTGCCGAAGGCGCTGCGCGTGCGGACGGCGTCCGAGGTGTGGCGCGGCGCCGAGATCATCGGCTACCCGCTCATCCTGAAGCCCATCGCCGGCGCGGGCAGCGCCGACACCTACCGCATCGACGGCCCGGACGATCTGGTGCGCGTGCTGCCCTACCTGCGCCACGTCGCGGAGGCGAGCTGCGAGGAGTTCGTCGAGGGCGAGGAGTACACCTTCGACACGATCTGCATCGAGGGGCGGCCGGCCTTCATGAACGTGGCGCAGTACCTGCCGCGCCCGCTGCTGGCCCGCACCCACGAGTGGATCTCGCCCATCATCATCACCGTGCGCGACCTGACCCAACCCAAGCTCCAAGGTGGGCTTCGGCTGGGGATGGGCGTGTTGGACGCGCTCGGCATGGGCACCGGCTTCACCCACATGGAGTGGTACCGGAAGGCGGACGGCGAGGTGGTCTTCGGCGAGATCGGCTGCCGCCCCGGCGGCGCGCACCTGGCCGACCAGATGAACTTCACCTGCGACATCGATCTGTTCCGCGAGTGGGCCCGCGCCGTGTGTTGGAGGACCTGGGAGGCGCCGACGGAGCGCAAGTACAACGCCGCCATCGTCTTCAAGCGCGCGCACGGCCAGGGCAAGATCACCCAGATCGTGGGCCTCGAGGAGGTCCAGCGCCGCTACGGGCGCTGGATCTGCTGGGAGAACCTGCTCAAGCCCGGCCAGAACCGCCGCGACTGGAAGCAGACCCTGGTGAGCGACGGCTTCCTCATCGTGCGCCACCCGGACTGGGACGAGGCGCGCCGCATGGCCGAGGATGTCGCCAACAC
>CAZKWG010000221.1:6243-7392 GCA_964556105.1 uncultured Enterobacterales bacterium
GCTGATTTTTCAGTCGCCCCCCCTTGTCTGCGCGCCTCGGTGCCTAAATTGGTGGCCTCAGGGGGCGTCTTCAGCGGCCTGCTGCGCTGCTCTCAGCGGGTAGGTCGCTGGGCGGCATGCTCGTGGTGGGCCTGCCCCCTCCTGGGGTAACGACGTCAAAAATGGGGGGGGAATGCCCAGGATCAACGAAGTGGTGGCGAAGAAGCACGAGATCGAGATCTCGGTCTCGTCCAAGGTGAGCCGCGAGGAGCTGATCGAGATCATCGATCAGGTGATCGGGCTGACGGGCTGTACGGCCTGTGGGATGGCCGGGATCGACTTCCGGATCAAGGGAGATCCCCTGATTCGCAAGGTCTTCCCGGGCGCCAACATCCGCGAGGTGCTCGTCAGCGAGGTCACTGCGCCGGTCTCCGAGGTGGTCGTCCGCTGAGCGGCTCCCTCCCGGGCGGCTTCAGGGTCGCCCGGGTCCTGCCTGGAGGCGAAGATGAAGACAGGCGTCGCCCGTCCCGGGGTAGGGTTCTCCTATTCTCCCGGCTTTCGTGAGATCCTGCCGGCGATCCGCGATCACGTCGACTTCTTCGAGATCAGCCCCGATCTGCTGTGTCGAGAGGTCCACGGCCCCGCTGGCGCGCGCCTGGTGCCTCACCCCGACCTGATGCGCGAGGCCGAAGATCTCATCGGGGATCGGCCAGTGGTCTACCATGGCCTCGGCCTGTCCATCGGCACCGCGACCGGCTGGAGCGAGGCCTACCTGGACGTCCTCGCGCAGTTCTTCGCCTGGCGCGCGCCCCTCTGGCACTCCGAGCACCTCTCCTTCATGGGGGTGCGCTCCGCGGAGGAGGAGATCGTCTCCTTCGGGGTCCCCCTGCCGATGCCGGCCACCGCGGAGGCGGCGGCGCTCGTGCGCGCGCGCGCGGCGGAGGTCAAGGCGCGCTTCGACGCGCCCTTCCTGCTCGAGAACATCACCTACTACCTGCCGGAGCTCCCGCGCGACGAGGGTTGGGACGAGGTCCGCTTCCTCAACGCGGTCTGCGCGGAGGGCGGGCCGCTGCTCCTGCTGGACCTCTACAACCTGCACTGCAACATCCAGAACTTTGGCCTCTCTGCGGCGTCCCTCTACGAGCGGCTGCGCCTCGACCGGGTCGGACA
>CAZKWG010000221.1:7402-10505 GCA_964556105.1 uncultured Enterobacterales bacterium
GGCGGCGCGCGCTACCGCGACCTGCTGGTCGATGTTCACAGCGACGTCACACCCGAGGTCGTGCTCGACCAGCTCGCGCAGGTCCTGCCGCGCATGACCTCGCTGAGGGGCGTGGTCTACGAGCTGATGGAGCAGGCGCGGCTCTTCACCGGGCTGCCGACGATCCTGAGCCAGCTCAGCGCTGTCCGCGCCGTCCTGGGGAGCTGAGACATGTCCATTCAGGGCTGGCAAGAGGCGATCGCTGATCTCGTCGCTCGCGGCGGCTCTCCCGGCGCGGCGACCCTGGAGCCGACGCCAGAGTCGGCGCTCCGCGAGGGCGAGCGCCGATCTTTGGAGCTCGCCCGCGGCTCGGTCGGCCTGGGCGTCACCTGCGACGTACAACGGTTCTGGCGCGCGCAGCGGCTCCGATCGGCGGCGCCCTTCAGCCTGCACGCGCTCCCCGAGGAGGACGCCGAGTCGCTCCTCTGGCGGTACATTGACGAGAACATGGCGTTTACGCAGTTCTTTTTTCCGGAGGCCATCCGCTTTCTCTCCTGGCTCCTCGCCCAGCCCGCGCTGAACGTGCACCCCCACGCGGGGAGCGTCGTGGCCTGGGAGCTGGCCAACCTGCGGGCGGCGAACGCGCCGTCCGCGCCGCAGGAGCGGGAGGGCGCGTCGCTGCAGCGTGGGCCCGCGGCGAGCCTGGTGTCCTTCGCCGCGCCGCCGGAGGCCCTGCTCGGCGCCCTGCTCCGAGGGGGGCCGCTGCCGCCCGTGTCCGAGGCGCGGTGGCGCTTCTTCGTGGCCCCAGGACAGCGCCTCCGCGAGGCCACGCTCGCCGAGATCGCCCTCTGGGATCGGCTCGGCGAGGAGGGCCTGCCCCTGCGCGCGCTGGACGACGCCTCGGAGGAGCAGGACGCCGCGAGGGCGCTGCTCGCCGCCGCTGTGCTCACTCTTCGCTGACGCAGCCCCCGGTCGCGTCGGTGGACCAGCCGGGGTAGGGCCGCGCCTGCTTGATCCAAAGGCTGGGCTCGCCCGGGGTGTACTTGTCGTCGAACTTCCACTCCACGTCCATCGCGTACCAGTCGCCGTCCGATCCGTAGGCCTCGAGGAAGAAGCTGTGGATCGCGTCCAGGGCGACGGCCAGCTCGTACGACTCCGCGGTCGTCAGCACGGTCTCGCCCTCGTCGATGAGGGTGCTGTGCTGAATGTAGACGATGGGCTGGCCTGAGTAGTAGTAATAGTGGAGATAGGCATCCGGATAGACGCCCGGATCCGGCGTCACGATGTCGTTGCCGTCAATCTGGGCGTTGACGTAGAAAGCCGGCTCCAGGCCCGTCGTGTCGTAGGGGTTGTTGGTGATGGCGACGCCGTTGGCCTCCTCGTCCGGGAAGTTGGCGTGGACGAGCAGGGCCATGCCGACGTCCAGATGGTTCATCGAGTAGTAGTCGCGCTCCTCGTAAGCGCGCGGGTTCCAGACCTGCGACCAGACCTTCTTGACGGCCCACTCGATGGAGTCGTCGCCGTCGCCGTCGATGGTGGGGTCGCCGGTCTCGGAATTGTAGAGCCCCGCGCCCGTGAACTTGCCGAGGTCCTCGGAGTTCGTGCTGGAGCGGAAGCGGGCGCTCTCGCCGGGGAACATCTCTTCGGCCTTCTCGCGGATCATCTCGACGACCTCGGCGCGCATGGGCTGATCGCGCAGCTCGTCCTTGAAGTCCTCGAGCGCGTCGCTGCGCCAGCTCGGGTCGCTCCACCGCTCGTCGGCCATCAGCGCGTAGATCTCGTCCCAGAGCCCGTTGTCGGACATGAACTGCTCGTAGTAGTACATCGGGATGGCGAAGCCCGGCTGAATCGGGATGGGCTCGCCCTGGGCGGCGGCGGTCATCAGGGCGGCGTAGTTGGTCGCCTTGGCTCCAAAGACGGGGATGTTCGCCGAGATCGCGTCGCCGAGCTCGCTCGCCTCCAGATCGATGATCTGGTCGAGCTCGCGGAGCTCGGTGACCGTCAGGTCCATCGGCTGAACGCTGAGCGGCTCGGGCTTGTTGGCCTCCCACCAGGCGTCCGCCTCCTCGACCGTGATCTCCTTGATGCTCCAGTCGAAGGCGCCCACCGTCAGCTCCACCCACTTGCCCTCCAGGGCCTGGAATTCCGGGTGGTTCTGCGCGTCGCGCAGCGCCATGTTCGGCGTGCCGCGGTTGACGGAGAGCACGTTGATGTGCGCCAGCGGGGTCTGGAATTCCGCGGTGACGATGCCAGCGACGATGGAGATGTCGTTGGGGACGGCGTCCAGCACCGTCAGCTCGCGGTAGGAGGTGTACTCGCCGTCTACCTCTTCAGCGCTGCGGAAGGTCAGCAGGCCGGTGGTGGTGCCGAGGTTGAGGGGTTGGTAGTCCACGCCCTCGTAGAGCTCGTCGGTGGTGACGATCTTCACGTCCTCCGGCAGCAGCGCCGCGACCCTCTCTACGGATTCGCTGGTGGGGTGAAAGGCGAGCTCCTCCCCGATCCAGATGTTCTCGGCGATCTTCCGATAGGCCTCGGCGATCATCTCCTCGTCGGCGGTGTCATAGGGCGAGATCTCGTAGACCCACTTCGCCGGGCCCTCGTAGTACGAGAGCGCGCCGAGCAGGAAGCGCCGGTCTGGGCTGTAATATTCGATGTTGTTGAAGGTCCCGAGATCGCTGACGATGGGCAGGCCGTCGCCCGAGAGGTGGGCCGAGGCGAACTCCCAGTGGATGCAATACCGCTGGGAGTTCTGGAAGTAGAGGGCGTTGTCGTCCACCCGGTCGATCACGGTCTTTACAGAGGTCGCGCCGGGGATGCTCGCGTCGGCCGGCTGGCTGGCGAGCGCCTCGAAGTCGGCGAGGCAGCCGAGCTGCTGGGCGTAGTCAGGATCCTCGCCCGAGGGAATCACACAGGCCCAGGCGGGTTGGGATGTATCCTCGGGCTGAGGGTCTGCGGTGGACTTCTCGTCGCCTCGACAGGCGAAGAGCGCGATGAGGGGCAGCGAGGGCAGCAGGCGCATGAAGACCTCAGGGACAGGTTCCAAGACAGTATCGCCGAGGTTCCCAGCGGGCGCCTGTGCATTCCACACGCATGTCGCGAGAGGGGGACGTGTCCCTGCGCTCCC
>CAZKWG010000222.1:0-10505 GCA_964556105.1 uncultured Enterobacterales bacterium
TGCACATGATGTAGGACAGGATCGCGCCGCTCGAGCCGACCAGCGCGCCCGTGACGATGAGCAGGTCGTTGCTGAGCATGAAGCCGGCCGCCGCCGCCGCCCAGCCCGAGTAGCTGTTCAGCAGGCTGACCACGACCGGCATGTCCGCGCCGCCGATGGCCATGACCAGGTGCACGCCCAGCACGGACGCGATGACGGCGTTGACCAGCAGGAGGCCGACGGCCCCGTGCGACTCCGCGCCCAGGAAGGGCACGGCCAGGGCGAGGAGCGCCAGCAACATGCCCGCGTTCAGCAGGTGTCGGCCGGGCAGCAGCAGGGGCTTGCCCGAGAGGCGCCCGTCCAGCTTGGCCCAGGCCACGACGGAGCCCGTGAACGTGAGCGCGCCGACCGCCACGCCGAGCCAGATCTCGACGAGGTGGACCACCTCGGCGGCGCGATCGTCCATCGGCGGCGCGTTCAGGTAGGTGGAGACGCCGACCAGCACCGCGGCGAGGCCGACGAAGCTGTGGAGCATCGCCACGAGCTGCGGCATCGAGGTCATCGCGACCCGCGCCGCCAGCACCCACCCCAGCGCGCCGCCCACCCCCACCGTCACCGCGAAGGGGAGGTAGGCCTTCAAGTCAGGGTGGAGCGCGGTGGCCAGGACGGCCAGCGTCATCCCGATGATACCGAAGAGATTGCCCCGCCTGGCCGTCTCCTGGGTGGACAGCCCGTTCAAGCTCAGGATGAACAGGGCGCCGGCCGCGAGGTACGCGGCGGTCAGCACGCTCTCAGGCATCAGAGCCCCCACCGCGATGGAACATGCGGAGCATTCGCTGGGTCACGGCGAAGCCGCCCGCGATGTTGATGCTCGCCAGCAGGACGGCGAGCGCGCCGAGCAGGGCGGACGGGCTCGTCCAGTCCGCGCCGAGCTGCAGCATCCCGCCGACCACGATGATGCCGCTGATCGCGTTGGTCACGCTCATCAGCGGGGTGTGCAGCGCCGGGCTGACGTTCCAGATGACCTGCCAGCCGACAAAGCAGGCCAGGACGAACACGGTCAGGTGCTGGAGGAAGTCTGCGGGCGCGAAGAAGGCGACGCCCAGCAGGGAGACGAGCCCGGCGATCAGCGCGACCGCGCCGCCCAGCGGCCCACGCTCTCCTGGCTTCGGGAGCTCGCCCTTGTGGGGGTTCGTGGCGGCGCTCTCGGAGGGCGGCTTCGGGGCCGCCACGACCGGGGGCGCGACCTTGGGGAGGGGCTGCCCCGCGTGCACGAGCACCGCCGGGCGCACGTTCTCGTCGTCCAGGTTGAACTTGAAGCCCTGGCCGCCGCCCATGTGCTTGAGCAGATGGGCCAGGTTCGAGCCGAAGAACTGGCTGGCGTGGCCCGGAAGGCGGCTGGTGAGGTCCGTGTACCCGATGTAGGTGACGCCAGCGCGCTCCACCACCTGGCCCGGCACCGTCAGCGCGCAGTTCCCGCCCTGGCTGGCCGCGAGATCCACCACCACCGAGCCCGGCCGCAGCGCCGAGACCACGTCCTCGGGCAGCAGCAGCGGCGCCTTTCGCCCTGGCACCAGGGCCGTGGTGACGATGATGTCCACCTCGGCGGCCTGCTTGCGGAAGAGCGCCATCTCCGCCGCGATGAAGGCCGGGCTCATCAGCTTCGCGTAGCCGCCCTGACCCTCGCCGTCCTCCTTGAAGTCCACCTCCAGGAAGCGCCCGCCCAGGCTCTCCACGTCGGTGCGCGCGGCGGCGCGGGTGTCGAAGGCGCGCACCTCCGCGCCCAGCGCCTTGGCCGCGCCCAGCGCCGCGAGGCCCGCGACGCCCGCGCCGATGATCAGCACCTTCGCCGGCTTCGTCGATCCGGCCGCCGTGATCTGGCCGCCCATGAAGCTGCCGAAGACGTTCGTCGCCTCGACGATGGCGCGGTAGCCGGCGATGTTCGCCATGCTGGACAGCACGTCCATCTTCTGGGCCACCGTGGTGCGCGGGATCTGCTCCAGCGCGATCAGGCTGCCCTTCTTCGCCGCGACCGCCTCGACGATGCCGAGGTTCTGGCCCGGATAGACCATACAGATCAGCGTGGCGCCCTCCGCCAGGAGGTCCAGCTCGCTCACGTCCTCCAGCTCGCGCGGAGGGTGGATCTTCAGGACGATGTCAGCCGACCAGGCTCCAGCGCGATCCGTGAGCGTGGCGCCCGCCTTGACGTAGGCCTCATCGCCGAAGCGCGCCTCCAGCCCCAGCCCACGCTCGACGGTGACCTCGAAGCCCATCTTCACCAGCTTCGAGACCGTGTCCGGCGCCGCCGCGGCGCGGCGCTCGCCGACGAGCGCCTCCTTGGGGATGCCGACCTTCATCGGATAGCCTCCAGACCCCGGGCAGACCGGGGGCGCGTCGCTTAACCCGATCCGGGCGCGCGTGTGTCAGGATCTCGCAGGCCCGCTCAGCGTCGGCGCCGAAGGCCGATCAGCGCGAGCAGGGTGGCGATCAGCGCCGCCCGCCCGCCGACCACGTCGCGCTTGCCGCCCGTGGCGCAGGTGCTGCCGCCTTCGCAGCCTTCATCGCCGCAGCCGGTGTCGCAGGCCAGCACGTCCTCGATGCCGCCGCCGCCCCCGGTGTCCGTCCCCGAGCACCCGCCGCAGCCGCTCAGCTCGATGGGCTCGACGGCCTCGGCGGAGATGGTGGCGAAGCCGCCCTGCCACTGCCCGTCCTCGGTGGGGATCCAGACCACCTCACCGAGCCCGATGCCCTGCCAGGTGGGGATGGCGATGGTGGGAAGCAGATCGGCGGGGATCAGGCTCTCCAGCAGGGTGGGGAGCAGGCCGGCGATGCCCTCGGCGTAGCCCGGGTCGAGCAGCTCGTTGTACGGCTCCGAGAACTCGAACGCCTCGGTGTCCACGATCAGCTCGGGCGCGATGCCGTCGGACGTGACGTTGGGGTCCAGCGCGATCCAGCCGTTCACGCCGACCTGCGCGATGCGGCTGGTGCGGCCGTCCAGCGGCGCGTAGGTGTCCAGGCCGAGATCGTTGATGTCGATGTAGATGGCCGGGTCATCGTCGAAGCGCGTGGTGGGCTGCGCGGGCGAGTCCAGCTTGAGCGTGACGGGCTGGGACTCGGGGAAGTAGGCGGAGAAGCTCTCCCCGTACAGGCCGCCCAGGAACTCGGTGTCCAGGGGCAGATCGACCAGATCGGCGAGGTCGCCGCACAGCGCGCCGCTGGCCCAGACGTTCCAGAGCAGGTGATCGACGAAGTCCTTGTTCAGCAGGATGCCGGCGTCGTAGGGGTAGGCCTCCTCGTTCCAGGCGGTCTCGCCGATGGCGGGCCAGCCGTCGCTGGTGATCTCCGAGCCCTCCCCGAAGTCGGCGCAGGTGGCGATCTCCGAGACGGCCACGGTGGAGCTGAAGCCCAGGAACAGGCCCGTGTCCGAGAGGATGAGCTCGGACGGCGCCAGCGTGAGGTCCAGGCTGGCGTCGAGCACGGCGAAGGAGGTGGCGATGTTGAGCGCGCCGAGCGCGTCCTCCAGCGAGGTCTCGATGGTCGGGCCGAGATCGCCCAGGAGTGGATCGATGAAGGTGGCGATCAGGTCCGACAGGAAGTCCGGGTTCAGCCCCAGCAGGGCGTCCACCACCGCCGCGAAGCCGCAGTCGTGGATGGGGTTGCCGATGCTGCCGAGCTCGTAGGAGATGTCGTCCTCGCCGACGGTGACGTCTACGCTGCCGTCCTCGTTCAGCGCCATCTCCAGCCCGACCCGCAGGGTCAGCTCGACCGGGTCCTCGGCCGTGATGTCCAGGCCGCAGCTCTGGTCGAGATCATCGAAGAGGAAGGTGCAGTCGCCGGTGATCGCCACCTCGCTGGCCGTGGCGGTCAGCTCGAGCTTCAGCACCAGGTCCAGGCGCCCGTCGGAGGCGACGAGATCGGCGTCCTTGACCTCGATCTCGGCGACCAGGTCGGAGATGTCGTAGGCGAGCGGCGTCTCGTCGGCCGCGTCGCACTCGAACTCTCCGGCGATGGTGGCCTCGCTGAAGCTCTCCGGGACCACGCCGCCGATGGCGGTGGCGAGGTTGGTGAGACCGCCCTGGCTGACGTGCAGGGCGAGGGCGTTCTCGAGCGGCTCACCAGGGGCGAGCGTCGCGGCAAGGGCAGCGGGGAGGAGGAGGAGCAGCATGGGGCCTAGGATATCCTGAGGCGGGCCGCTCCGCGCATGGATGCGGCCTCATGGGCCGTCAAGATCGCGTGGGCTCGACGCCGATCGGCCTCAGAGCGGCTGATCGCGCAGGATCTCCAGCAGGTCGCTCGCGCTGCCGTGGACGGGGAGCCGCTCGCCGGCCCGCCCGTGTCGCCAGGCCGCCAACGCCGCGGCCCGCGGCGCGGACAGCCTCTGGGCGAGCAGCGCGCCGACCAGACCGGCCAGCACGTCCCCGCTCCCGGCGGTCGCGAGGCGAGGGGAGCCCGTGGGGTTGAGCAGCAGCCCCTCCGGGCTGGCGATGAGCGTGTTTCGGCCCTTGAGCAGGGCGGCGCCGCGGGGGCCGACCCAGGGGAGCAGCGCGCGGGCGGCGCCGAAGCGGTCGCCCTCGACCTCGGCGCGGGCGCGACCGAGCAGGCGCGCGGCCTCGGCGACGTGAGGGGTAATCACGCGGGGCGCGGTGACAAGGGGGGGGGCGCCGTCGGCCAGGAGCGTCAGCGCGTCGGCGTCGGCCACGACGGCGCCGGGGTGCTCGACCCAGAGGGCCGCGACCTCCTCCGCCTCCGACGGGGACGTGCCCAGGCCGGGGCCCAGCACCAGCACGTCGTGCCGGCGGGAGTCCAGGGCGCGCGGCTCGGCGAGGATGATCTCGGGCAGGAGCCCGTGCAGCCGGTCCCAGTCCTGGCGGTGCGCCAGCAGGGTGACCAGGCCCGCGCCGCCGCGCAGCGCCCCGTGAGCGGCGAGCACCGCCGCGCCCCCGTTGGCGCGGATGGCGACGTGGCCGCGATCCCACTTCGCCGCGCCCAGGGGCAGGGCGGGGGTCCAGGCCGCGACGGCCTCGGCGGAGAGCTCGCGCGCGTCGGGCTCGGCCAGGGCCGGATCGTGCAGGCGCGCCAGATCCAGGCCGATATCCACCAGATCGACGGTCCCGGCCAGCGTGGCGCCGGGCTCGCAGAGCAGGCCGGGCTTCAGCGCGCCGAGCGCGATGGTCCGGCTGGCGGCGACCACGTCCTTGGAGAGGGGCTGGCCGGTGTCGGCGTCCAGTCCGGTGGGGAGGTCGATGGCGACCACGCTGGAGCGGCCGGCGAGGGCGCGGACGCCCTCCAGGATCGCGCCGCGGGGGGCCGAGCGCTGCCCCGTGCCGAGCAGGGCGTCGACCGCCACGCTCGCCCCGCTCAGCGCCGCGTCCAGCGCGAGAAGAGGCAGGCCCATCCTCTGACAGAGCGCGTGGTTGGTCGCCGCGTCCGGGGTGGCGGGCGGAAGGGCCACCCACAGCCGCACCTCGCGCCCCCACAGGGCCAGCCAGCGCGCCAGGACGTAGCCGTCCCCGCCGTTGTTGCCGGGGCCGCAGAGCACGGCGACGGGGCCTGGCGGCATCTTCGCCGCGATGATCTCGGCGGCGCCGCGCCCCGCCAGCTCCATGAGCTGCGCGCCGGGGACGGCGAGGCCTGTGATCACCGCCTCGTCCAGCGCACGAACCCGCGAAGCGCTGAAGATGGGGCGCATCACGGCCCGAGGAGGTCCACGATGTCGCGCACGGCCCGCTCGAGCCCGACGAAGACGGCGCGCCCGATGATGCTGTGTCCGATGTTGTACTCCTCAATCTCCGGCACGTGGACGACCAGCGCTCGTAGGTTGTGGTGGGTCAGCCCGTGCCCGGCCGCCACGCTGAGCTCCAGCTCCCGTCCCAGCGCCGTCGCGCGCTTCAGGCGGTCCAGCTCGTTGGCCCCGCCATGCTCGGCGTAGCGGGCCGTGTTCAGCTCGATCATGTCCACGCCCTCCACCACCGAGGCGCGCACCTGGGCGGGATCGGGATCGACGAAGTAGCTGACGGCGATGCCGGCGCCGGTGAGGCGCTTCGTGGCCTCGGCGATGAGCGCCTGCTGACCGGCGACGTCCAGCCCTCCCTCGGTCGTCACCTCGCCGGGGCGCTCGGCGACGAGGGTGACGCGGTGGCGCTTGCCGGTCCCGCCGCCGCCGCCGAGCACGGCCAGCGCGATCTCCATCATCTCGTCGGTGGCGGCCATCTCCACGTTCAGGTGCGTCTGCACGGCGTCGCGCAGCCGCGGCAGGTCGTGGTCCTGGATGTGGCGGCGGTCGCCGCGGATATGGCAGGTGATCTGGTCGGCGCCCGCCAGCTCGGCCAGGACCGCGGCGGTCACCGGATCCGGGTAGGTGGCGCGGCGGGCCTGACGCAGGGTCGCCACGTGGTCGATGTTCACACCCAGACGTCGGATCATGACGAGATCTCCGCTTCGATGGCGCTCGCCCAGCGCTCGGCGCCCGGACCCTCCACGAGGACCCGGATCAGGGGTTCGGTGCCCGAATATCGCACCAGCACGCGGTTGCCATCCGCCTCGGCGAGGGCGGGGGTGCGGAGCGTCTCCAGCGCGCGGCGCGACCGGACGTTCCGATGCGCCTGGGGCCAGCGCTCCCAGCCCAGGCGCGCGCTCAGGTCGAGCCCGCCCTCGAGCACCCGCAAGGCCGTGTACAGGCCGCAGGAGGTGGGCAGCCCGTCCGAGAACAGCACATGACCCGAGGGCTCGGCGCCGATGGCCGCGCCGAGGCGACGCATCCCTTCGGCGACGTGGCGATCGCCGACCGGCACGCGGTGCAGGCGCCCCCCCAGGGCGCGCTCGAGGCCGCTGTTGCTCATCACGGTGCCGACCACGGGGCCGGGCCGCTCGGCGGCCAGCATGTAGAGCAGGTCGTCGCCGTCCAGGCGTCCGGCTTTGTGGTCCACCAGGGTCAGGCGGTCCGCGTCGCCGTCCAGGCAGAGGGCCAGGGTGGCGCCCTCGAGCGCGTCCGGCGGGTGGAGGGCGCCGACGCCGTCGTTGATGTTGCGCCCGTCCGGGTGGACGCCGCGCAGGCTCAGCGCCGCGCCGAGGCTGGCTAGGATGGCGGGAGCGTGGGCGGCGGCGGCCCCGTTCGCGCAGTCGAGCAGGATCTTCGCCCCGCGCAGGTCGGGGGAGGGGAGGCGCGCGCGCCAGGGGGCGGCCGCGTCGTCGAGGGTCCGCTCGGCGCCTGCGGAGGGCGCGTCGGGCAGCTCGCTGGCCAGCGCGGCCTCCAGCCCGGCCTCGTCCGGCTCCTTCGCGCCATCTGGACCCAGAATTTTGACGCCGTTGTCCATCCACAGGTTGTGGCTGGCCGTGACCATGATCCCGCGCGCGGCGCCCAGGGCCGGGACCGCGCAGGAGAGGGCGGGCGTGGGGAGCACGCCGGCGCGCCAGGCTTCGACGCCGCCCGCGCGCAGCCCGGCCACCAGGGGCGCCACCAGGTCTGGGCAGCTCAGGCGGGTGTCCCAGCCGATCACGACGGGGCCACGGGCGATCTCGGCGACCGCGCGGCCGATGCGGCGCATCCCGGCCGCGTCCAGGGGCCAGACGCCGGCCGGGCCGCGGACGCCGTCCGTGCCGAAGCGGATGGGGGCGCTCAAGGCGCACGCTCGATGGGGACGCTCTCCGGGTCCAGGCGTTTGACCTTGATCGCAGAGCCTTCGGGCAGCCGCACCTCAATGGCGCCGGGGCCCTCGCCCAGGGCGCTGAGGCGGGCCTTGCCCGGGGGCTCGGGTTCGGGGACGTGCAGGGTGACGCTCAGGCGGCTCGCGTTCAGGCGGTCGAGCTCGGCGACAGGGCCGCTCAGGACGACGTGCATCGTGCCGGCGCCCGCGCGCCAGCCCTCCTTGTCCACCGTGACCGGCACCTGCTCGAAGTGCCGCTCGGCGAGGACCGCCTCGACGCTCAGCGCGACCTGCACGGCGCTGCCGCTCTCCAGGACCAGGGCGCGGGAGGAGGGGCTCAGCGGCGCGCTCACCGTCTGGCTCTCCTTGAGCTCCGAGAGGTCGATGGGCTCGGTGGGCAGATCCGGCAGCGCGCGAATCAGCGAGCGAGGGCCGGAGACCTCGACCGCGGACGGCGTCGCCTTGGCGCTGATCAGCCGGTAGCCGCTGGCGATCTCGCCGGCGAGGGCGACGCGCACGGGGACGCGGCGGCTGGCCCGGCGCTCGAAGCGCACGTCCACGGAGGGGGGCGAGATGTGCGCGAGGTGGACGCCCTCCGGGATGCCCTTGATCGGGGCGGCGCCGAAGTCCACGGTGTTGCTGCCCTCGGCGGCGCCCGTGAGGTCCACGGTGACGACGGGGCGCTCGCGCTCGAGCCGCCGCACCTGGGCCTGCGGGCCCTGCACGGTGAGCTGGACGCTGCTGGGCACGTCCTCGTAGCGGGCCAGGGACTCGGGCCAGATGTACTGGACCTCGGCCTTCAACCGGACGTCCACGAGCAGGCCCGACTGGACGTAGGCCCAGAGCCCCACCGCGATCAGCAGCGAGAGCAGCTTGACCGCCCAGTCCTCCAGGACGGCGGTGGCGAGGAACTCCAGGACCTTCTGGACGCGGACCTTCATGGGCCCTTCCCGGTCGGCGAGGGCTGCACGGTCAGATCCTGGAAGCGCTCCAGGAGGAGCTGGCGGAGCTCGTTGGGATCGGAGACCGGGGTCATCTGCCCGCCCTCGACCAGGCTCACCGTGCCGCGCTCCTCGCTGACGATGATCACCACGCAGTCGGTCTCCTCGGTGAGGCCGAGCGCGGCGCGGTGTCGCGTCCCGTAGAAGCGGCTGACGTCCTTGGTCAGCTTGAGGGGCACGAAGACCTGAGCCGCGGCGACGCGACCCTTCTGGATCACCACCGCGCCGTCGTGCAGGGGGCTGGTGGGGTGAAAGATGGCCAGCAACAACTCCTGGTGGACCTGGGCGTCCAGCCGCGTGGACGAGGTCTCCATGTAGTCCTCCAGGCTCGCGCCGCGCTCGATGGCGATGAGCGCGCCCATCCGCCGGCTGGCGAGCGCAAAGCTGGCCTTGATGATCTCCTCTGCGACGGGCACGCTGGCCTGGCTGCGCAGCGAGGGGAAGAAGCGCCCGCCGGCCCTGGCCAGCGCGCGTCGGATGTCCTGCTGGAAGAGCACGATCACGGCGATGAAGACGTAGACGAAGAACTTGTCGAGCACCCAGTGCAGGGCGTTGAGCTGAAGTCGGTCCGAGAGCACGTAGAGCAGGGCCAGGATGGCCAGGCCCGCGAGGCTCTGGGCGGCGCGCGTGCCGCGGACGATGATGTAGATCCGATGCACCAGGAAGGCCAGGATCGCGATGTCCAGCAGATCCGTGGGGCGCATGGTGTCGGACAGCCACTCGATCACGAGACGCTCCCCTTCCGCTCAGGCGGCCGCGACGGCGTGGAGAAGATCGAGGACCTGGCGCGTCTCTCGGACATCGTGGACTCGGAGCACGCTGGCTCCCTGCTCCCAGGCGTGGGCGGCGGCGGCAAGAGAACCATACAGGCGATCGTCGGGCGAAGACAAGCCGAGCGCTGCCCCGATGAAGGACTTGCGGCTGGCGCCCACGAGCACGGGCAGGCCGGTCTCTACGAGGCGGTCGAGGCGCCGCAGCAGGCGGAGCGACTGCGCCGCCGTCTTGGCGAAGCCGATGCCGGGATCGATCCAGACCCGAGGCGCGCGGGCGCGCGCGGCGGCGGCGAGCAGCTCCGAGCGGACCTCCTCGACGACGTCCTGATAGTCGGTCAGCCTCCCCATCGTCTGAGGGGTGCCGCGGCTGTGCATGACGACGACGCCCCAGGCGTCCGCGCTGAGCTCGGCCATCTCCGGGTCTCGTAAGCCATGAATATCATTGATGATCTGCGCTCCCGCGGCCAGCGCCTGGGCGGCGACCCGCGGCAGCGTGGTGTCGATGCTCACCGGGACCTGGCCCGCCAGCGCGCGGACCACCGGCAGCACACGGCGCAGCTCCTCCGCCTCGTCCACGGGCGTCGCGCCCGGCCGCGTGGACGCGCCGCCGACGTCGATCCAGTCGGCGCCCTCGGAGACGAGCTGCTCGGCTCGCGCGATGGGCTCGTACTGCCCGCCGTCGTAGAAGGAGTCCGGCGTGGCGTTGATGATGCCCATGACCAGCGGTCGCGGGCGGCTCATGCGCTCGCGGTGCTGGGCGGCACAGGCTGCAGCCCGTCCACGAGCCGCTGGAACTCTCCACCGTCCACCGTCTCTTTCTCGAGGAGGATCTGGGCCAGGCGGTGGAGGATGTGCAGGTTGGACTGCAGGGTGGAGCGGGCGATGTCGTAGGCGTGGTCGAGCAGGCCGCGGACCTCGTCGTCGACCAGCTCGGCCGTGCGCTCGGACGTGTGCTTCATGCGGCCGAAGTCCCGACCGAGGAAGACCTCGTCCGAGCTCTCCTCGATGGCCACCGGGCCCAGGCGCGCGGACATCCCGAAGCGGGTGACCATGGCCCGCGCGATGCGGGTGGCCTGCTCGATGTCGTTCGACGCGCCCGTGGAGCAGTC